>JAJYHA010000171.1 GCA_021784995.1 Myxococcales bacterium | reverse complement strand
GCCTGCTGGGCGCGAACGGCTCCGGCAAGTCGACGCTGCTCCGCCTGCTGCGCGGCGAGCTGTGGCCCCACCACGAGGGCCCGGGCCAGCGGGTCTTCCACCTCGGCGACGGTCCGGACGAGAGCCCCATCGGCGCGCGCCAGCGCGTCGGGCTCGTCTCGGCGGAGCTGCATTCCGATCTCCTGCGGCGCGACTGGGTGATCCCGGTGGAGGCGGTGGTCCGCAGCGGCTTCACCGACACGGTCTGGCCGCCCGAGCCGGCCACGCCGGCGCAGGCGCTGCGCATCGCCGAGCTGCTGGCCGCCTTCGGCCTGGAGGGCCACGCGCGCCGCACGGCCCTGGAGCTCTCGACGGGGGAGCTGCGCAAGGTGCTGCTTGCGCGCGCGCTCGCGGGACGCCCGCGGCTGCTCCTCCTCGACGAACCCTGCCACGGCCTCGACGCGCCCGCCCGCGCGTCCTTCCTCGCCGCCGTGTCGGAGGTGGTGCGCGCCGGGACCCCCGTCGTGCTCGCCACGCACCGCCACGACGAGCTCGTGCCGGAGATCACCCGGGTGGCGGTCCTGCACGCCGGCCGCATCCTGGCGCAGGGCGCGCGGGAGGAGGTGCTCCACCGCCACCGCGCGGGCGCGCGGCGGGGAGCGGCGCCGCCCCTGCCGGCGCCCGCGGAGGGGCGCGTGGCGCGGGGCGGACGCACGCTGGTCTCGATCGCGCACGCCGACGTGCGCGTGGACGGCAAGCCCGTGCTCCACGACCTCGGCTGGACCGTCCGCGCCGGCGAGAGCTGGGCCGTCGTGGGGCCGAACGGGGCCGGCAAGTCCACCCTCCTCCGCCTGGTGGTGGGCGACGAGCAGGCGATGCCGGGCGGTCGCGTCGCGCGCCTCGATCTCGGGGAGCGGGCGAGCGTGTGGGACGTCAAGGCGCGGGTGGGGATCGTCTCGCCCGAGCTGCAGGCGCGCCACCGGGGCGACGTCCCGGCCGAGGACGTGGTCGCCTCCGGGTTCAGCGCGAGCATCGGCCTGCCGGAGGAGCCCGCCGCGGCGCAGCGCGCCGCCGCGCGGCACGCCATGGCGCGCGTCGGCGTGGCCCACCTCGCCGGGCGGACGGTCCACGCGGTCTCCTACGGGGAGCTCCGCCGGTTGCTGCTCGCCCGGGCCCTGGTCCAGGAGCCCGAGCTGCTGGTGCTCGACGAGCCCTGCGACGGCCTCGACCCCGACGCTCGCGCCGCCTTCCTGGAGAGCCTCGACGCGCTCTGCCGGGCCGGGACGCAGGCCATCATGGTGACGCACCACGAGGAGGACCTGATCCCGTCGATCACCCACGTCCTCGAGCTCGCGGGCGGTCGCGTCCTGTACCAGGGGCCGCGCGCCGGCTGGCGCCGCGGCGCCGCGGCCGGCGCGGCGTCGTGAGCGGCGTGGTCGCCCTCTTCCTCGCCTTCTTCCTGGCCCGCCTGGCGGTGGAGGTCGGGCTCGCCCTCCTCAACCTCCGCCACGTCGCGCGCGCCGGCGCCGCGGTGCCGGCGCCGCTGCGCGGCCATGTGGACGAGGAGACGGCGCGCCACGGCCGCGCCTACGCGCTGGCGCGCGGGCGCCTCGGCGTGGCGCGGGAGCTCCACGACGCCGCGCTCACGCTGGTCCTGCTCCTGGGTGGCGTGCTCCCGGCGCTCGACCTCGCGCTGGCGCGCCACGGCCTGCACGGGGCCCATCGCTTCGTCGCCTTCCTGGCCGCGCTCTCCCTCGTCGTCTCGGCGGCGCAGATCCCCTGGGACCTCTACGGCACCTTCGTCCTGGAGCAGCGGTTCGGCTTCAACCGCACCACCCTCGCCCTCTGGGTGAGGGATCGCCTGAAGGGTGGCGCGGTCGGCGCGGCCGTCGGCCTCCCGCTCCTCTACGCCACCCACGCGTTCTTCACCTGGACGGGCCGCGCCTGGTGGCTCTGGCTCTCCGGCTTCCTGGCCGCGGTCCAGATCGCGATGGTGTGGCTCTACCCGACCCTGATCGCGCCCCTCTTCAACCGCTTCACCCCGCTGCCGGCCGGCGCGCTGCGCACGCGCCTGGAGGCCCTGGCAGGCGCGGCGGGCTTCCGGACGCGCGGGCTCTTCGTGATGGACGCCTCGCGCCGCTCGGGGCACTCGAACGCCTACTTCGCCGGCCTCTTCCGGCCCCGCATCGTGCTCTTCGACACCCTGGTGCAGCGGATGACGGTGGACGAGACGGCCGCGGTCCTGGCCCACGAGATCGGTCACTACCGGGCGCGGCACGTCCACCAGCGGCTCCTGCTCGGGCTGGGGGAGCAACTGACCGCGCTCTGGATCCTCTCGGCGCTGATCCGCTGGCCGCCCCTCTTCACCGCCTTCGGCCTCCCGGGGCCCACCCTCCACGCGGCCCTGGCCATCGCCGCGCTGGCCGGCGGCGCCTTCACCTTCCTCCTCACGCCCCTGGCCAGCGCCCTCTCGCGCCGCCATGAGTACGAGGCGGACCGCTTCTCGGTGCGCACGGCCGGGGCGCCCGCCGCGCTCCGCTCGGCGCTCGTGAAGCTGAACGGGGAGAACCTCTCCAACCTGCACCCGCACCCCTGGTACAGCGCCTGGCACGACTCGCACCCGCCGCTGCTGGCGCGGCTCGCGGCCCTCCCCGAGGCCTGACGCTCCCGCGCGGGGCCGGCGTCGGGGCGGCCGGATCTCAGCGCATTGGACGTTCCCTTGCGCGAGGCTTCTTCGGTCTCGGACCGGGTTCCGGGTCGTTCCACCCACTGGCGTCGCCGATCCGGCGGCGGAGGTCGTCCTCCAACTGCTTCGCGGCACGCTCGCAGAACGCATCTCGCCCCATCCTCAGGGCGATGCCCAGCAGTATCAGACCAATCGCGGTGCCAGCCACGCCGACGTGGAGGGTTGCTCCCGCCGACGCCGCTACTGCCGTCACGGTCGATGACAGGGCGCGCTTTTGCTTCCCGTGCGCGTTCTTGTTGCAGAGCACGCGGCGCAGCTCCGCGATGGCGTCACCGATGAAAGACATCCACCAGTCGGGATCACCGTCGGCCGAACGCGCCTTCAGCTGCCCCGTGGCCACTCTATACCACCGCGGCCGGGCAGCTCTCGCCGCTGACGTCGTTGCCTGTACTGCGACGGTCAAGGTGTTCTCGACATCCCGCGCCTCGACGGCTCTGTCGTCACGGAGGCCGGCGGCGAGGTCCCGCATCACAGCCGCAAGCCGTTGGTCTTGAACCCCGCCCGACCGACGAGAGCTGGCCTCGCGGTCGAGCGCATCAGCTGCCGCTCGTTTCAGTTCTCGCTCCGCACGAGTGCATGCCATGGCTCCGCTCGTCGTTCAGCGCCTCGGGTTGCGCCGCGTGAACAGCGTGTAGATGCGGTCCAGCACCTGGGTCAGCGTCAGCATCTGCTCGGGAAGCCCGTAAGCGGGGGGTTCCACCTCCGTCACGTCGAACAGCGACACGACCCCAAGCCTATCCAGGTGGGTCTGGTACACGCCGATGAAGACGTTCTCGAAGAGAGCTTCCTCGCCCCTCGTCGACTCACGACCGCCACGATGCCGGTAGATGGACCATGCGTGCTTGAGGCTCGACTTTCGGTCCTTCGTCTTGTTGCCGTCCGCCTCGTCGAATGCGGCGTCCACCGGCATCAAGACGACGGCAGCAAGCACGGCGTACGGGTGCCTCTTGTGGCACTCGTCGGCTTCCGCCCGCAGCTCCTTGTCGGCCCGCCGGATGTTCTTCGTGTAGCGCTTCGACCTCGCATCGCGAAAGTTGACCGTCTTGACGGAGATCGCGAGGCTCAGTCCGCCCTGCCGCGTCGAGTAGTTGACGTCGATGCGGTATATCGCGTCGCCGCCGCGCGCTTCGGTCTCATGGCCGCCACCCGACGCGTTGGGCAGGACTTCATCGAGACCCCGGTGGCGCAGCTCGTTCGCGATCTTTTGCGCGAGCGCGGCCGAGAACCGCTGCGCGAAGTTCTTCTTCGGCGCCCTGCCGATGTCTACGTACTCGACGTACTCTTTCGGGAAGTTGCCGCGCTGGAGGTACTCCGCGATGTCGCGGCAGACCTTCTCGATGGCTTCCCGATCACCTCCGAAGCGCAGTTCGGCCTCGATGGAGTCGAAGGTGGGCGACGTCGGCGGCGGCACCTTCGGCTTCTTCCTCTTCACGGTGACCTCGTCGGCTTCGCTGCGTAGGTCCGCAGAGCGGAGAGGCGCCGTGTGACTTTCGCGGGACTCCGCTCCAGTTCGCACTCCCAGATGACGACCACTCGGAACCCGAGCGCCCGAAGTTCCGCTGCGACGCGTTGGTCGCGCGCCTCGTTGGCGTCGAACTTCGCCGTCCAGAACTCCCGGTTGCGCTTCGGGACCGTCGCCTTCGCGCAGCCAAGATGAGAGTGCCAAAAACAGCCGTGGACGAAGATGCACCAGCGACGCGCGATGTTCGCGACGTCCGGCGAGCCGGGGAGCCGCCGTTGCGATCTGCCGGCCCTGACCCCCAGGGCGCGGAGCAGATCGCGTACGCGCAGCTCCGCAGCCGTCCCTCGCTGTCGTACGCGAGCGAGGCGGCGTGACGTCGCGGCATCGACGACGAGCCTCGGGGTGCGCGGACTCACGCGGCGGCTGCGGCTTCCATGCGGTCCAAGTGCGCCTCGACGGCCTCGATGAACCCGGGAGGGAACCGCAGGCATCCGTGCTTCGTCCTCGCCAGGAACCCCGCGGCGGCCTTCGCCGACAGCGGTTCGGGGCGATAGCGTAGGAACCTGTGGAGCGCGATGCCTCGGCGGCGCACCGGCCATGCGGACAACGGTGCGGCGAACCGTCCGGTGCCGATGTTCCACGCGGCCCGCGGCCACGCCTCGCCGGCTTCGAGCGGCCGGTCCGCCGTGGGCTCGTACGTCCCCGGCTGCGCGAGCTTCTCTCCGATCCATCGCGCGACGTCCACCGTGACTGCGTTCCCGACGAGCTTGTAGCGGTAGCCCCTCTTCGCAACCCGCTCTGCGGGTTGGGTCCACTCGACGGGGAAGCCTTGCATACGCTCCATGTCACGAAGATCGGGTTTGACGATCTCGCCACTCGGCAGCAGCACGGCGGGTGGCGACGGGATACCGATGGTTGAGCCGCCCTTGAGCGTTGGGACGGCGTTGACCGCCCAGCCGAGCCCCCTGACACCCTCGGTCCAGTAGAAGCCGCACGCGAGCCCCGCCGAGTCGCGTGGAGGAGGCACACCTGCGTCGTCCGTGAACAGGACGGCACGCGGGTCTTCATCCAGGGCCGCGAGGAGAAACACCCGCTCACGCCGCTGCGGGAGCCCGAAGGCGCGCGTGTCGATGACACGGTACGCCCACGTGTACCCGAGTTGCTCCAAGGCCTCCACGATGACACCGAGCGCCTGGCCCTTCGCGAGCTGGAGCATGAACGGGACGTTCTCCAGGAGGACGAGCGGCACTCGCTGGGTGCGAAGCAGCCGGAACACCTCCCCGACCAGCCCCGAGCGCGGACCCGCGATGCCCGCCGTCTTCCCGGCTTGGCTCAAGTCCTGGCACGGGAAGCCTGCGGCGAGGAGCTGCGTACCTTCGGGCAGCACGTCGAGCGTCCTGATGTCGCCGTGTGTCGAGATGTCGGGCAGTCGTTCGTCGAGAACGGCTCGCGCGCACGGATCGTTCTCGCACAGGAGCAGCGCCTCATGGCCGGCGCGCGAAAGGCCCAACTCGATGCCACCGATACCGGCGAAGAGGCCGGCAACCCCGAGACGACGAGGAACCCGTCCCGGCACCGAAGGCCGTCGGCGACGCCGGTTCTTGATGGGCAGGGCGAACTGTACGACGCCGCCTGCACCGTTGCGGTCGGAGCGCATCGGGTCAGAGGTTAGACGACAGCCCCGACACGCGATCCGCTACGGCCACGCTTTCACCGGAGCTGATTCTCGGATGGAAGGAACCGGGCCATCCCATCCCCGACCAGCCCGCACGACGGCGGAGCACGACGGAACCCTCCGATCTTCCGCTATTTTTCCGAGATCATCAGCACCACGCCCTCGACGTGGTGCGTCTGCGGGAACATGTCCACCGCCTGCACCCGCGCCACGCGGTAGCCCGCCTCGGCGCTCTCCTTCACGTCGCGCGCCAGGGTGGCGGGGTCGCAGGAGACGTAGACGAAGCGCGGCACGCCCAGGTCGCGGAGCGCGGCGCCCACGCCCAGCGCTCCCTCGCGCGGCGGATCGAGCAGCGCGGCGCCGAAGCGGCGGGCGTCCGGCCCCC
>JAJYHA010000119.1 GCA_021784995.1 Myxococcales bacterium | reverse complement strand
TCACCCGGAGCCGGCGCAGGTTCGTGCCCACGACCGGCGCGAGATCGGTCGCCATCGGGACGGGGGAGGTCTCCCGTGCCACCTCCGGCGCCTCGCGTGGAGCCGCGCGCCGGGCGCCGCGCCGCCCCCGCCCCGCGAGCAGATCCTTGCCGGTCTTCATGGACGGGTTATCGACGCGGCGCGCCGTGTTGTCAACGTGGCCATCCCCCCGTGGACCGCCCCGATATCGCGCCGTGCCGTCACGCCCGCGCCGGTCCGCGGCTACCCGGGCGGCGTCCGCAGCGCGTCCTCGAGCTCGTTGCGGGGCGGCGTCCCCGGGGCGGCGGGGAAGTGCTCCCGGAGCCGCTCACCGCACAGGGCGATGGCCTCGCAGAAGCCGCCGGCCGGATCGCCGCGGCGCATGCCGGCCACCAGGGCCGCGACGGCGCGCTGCCACTCGGCATCCCCGATCCGGGCGTGGATGCCGTGATCGCCGAGCACGATCGCCCGCCGCTCGAAGAGCGACGCGAAGAGCAGGACACCCGTTCCGTCCACCGTGCGGTGCAGGCCCTGCTCGTGGAAGGCGCGCAGCGCGCGCTCGCGGGCGGCGAGCTCGAGCTCGGTGCGCCCGGCCAGGACGCGCTCCACCGGGCCCCAGAGCGCGAGCAGGGCGCCGAGCACGGCCGCGGCGAGCTGCAGCACGGTGAGCTCGGCCAGCGTGAGCGGGAAGCGGGAGGCGAGCGCGCCCACCGTCACGACGGCGGCGCCGAGGAGCGCGCCCCGGTAGCGCGCCTCGGGGTAGCCGGCGGACCGCTCGACCACCAGGGGGACGATCTGGCCCGTGGTCCGGGCCTCTGCCTCGCGGACGGCCGCCTCGATGCGGGCACGTGCGCCGGTGCCGAAGGAGCGCTCGATCATGGCATCACCAGCTCCCGGAGGCGCCGCCGCCCCCGGAACTGCCGCCTCCGCCTCCCCACCCTCCACCGCCGCCTCCCCAGCCTCCTCCACCTCCGCCCCACCCTCCAACCCACGGTCCGCCCGGCCCTCCGTAGCCGAAGCGCCGCCGGGTGGGCCCGAAGCCGCTGAAGAGGCGCAGGAGGACCGTGACGATCACGGCGAGGACCAGCACGACCGCCCCCACCCCGTGGAGCGGGTCGGGGCGGGCCGCGCGGCGCGCGGTCCCCTCCGGGAGGGCGCCCAGCGCCGAGAGGATCTGCACGCCCGCTCGCAACAGCCCATCGCCGTAGCGCCCCTCGCGGAAGGCTGGCGCGACGGTCGCCCGCAGGATCCGGCTGGCCTGCGCGTCGGTCAGGGCGCCCTCGTTCCCGTAGCCCGTCTCGATGCGGACGCGGCGGTCGTCGCGGGAGACGACCACCAGCACGCCGTCGTCCTTCCCGCGCTCGCCGATCCCCCACCGCTCGAACACCCGGGACGCGAAGCCCTCGATGTCCTCCCCCTCCAGCGAGGCGACCAGGAGGTACTGGAGTTGGACGCGGTGCGGCGGCGCCGCCTCCCACGCGGCACGGCAGAGCGCGTCGAGGCGCCGCCGGTCCCCGGCGTCGAGCAGTCCGGCCTCGTCGACGACGGGTCCGGTCAGCGCCGGGACGTCGCGCGCCGCCGCGGGCCGCGCCGACAGGCCCGCGCCGCACGCGACCGCGAGCGCCACCCCGAGCGCGAAACGCCTCACGTCCGCCCCCTGGCCCTTCGCCGGACCATCAGAACTTCACGCGCGGCGCCTGCTCGGCGTTGGCGGCGGTGGCGGTGAACTGCGGCTTCGGCTGCTTCTTGTAGAGGAGGGAGTTGGTCCAGCTCGTCGGCGGCACCGTCACGAGATCGTTGAACTGCTGGACGGCCTGGATGTAGCGCCGGCGCTCGACCGCGATGCGGTTCTCGGTCCCTTCGAGCTGGGCCTGCAGGTCGCGGAAGTTCTCGTTCGCCTTGAGCTGCGGGTAGCTCTCGGCCACCGCCATGAGGCGCCCCAGCGCCCCGGCCAGCCCGCGCTGGGCCTCCTCGAACCGCCGCAGGCTCTCGGGGGTGAGGTCGCGGGCGTCCACCTGCACCTGGGTGGCCTTTGCGCGCGCCGCCATGACGCCCTCCAGCGTCTCGCGCTCGTGGGTGGCGTACCCCTTCACGGTCTCGACCAGGTTCGGCACCAGGTCGGCGCGGCGCTGGTACTGGTTCTGGACCTGACCCCAGGCGGCGGCCACCGCGTTCTCGCTCCGGGGGATGGACTGGACGCCGCAGCCAGCCAGCGCGGCGACGGCGAGGGAGACGAGGAGGGTCCTGGGCCGGATCATGGGCCCAGGGTAACGCGGACGCGCGCGCTGTAAAGTGACGCCGATGGCCGGGCCCTCCGGATGGGACGCATACTACCGCGTCGTGCGGCGCATCCCGCGCGGCAGGGTCGCCACCTACGCGCTCGTGGCGCTGCTGGCAGGCCGCCCCCGCTCGGCGCGCCACGTGGGCTTCGCGCTGGCGGCGCTCCGCGGGACCGCGCACCGGATCCCGTGGCAGCGCGTGCTCGGCAAGCGCCCCGGGTCGTGGGCGGGCATCTCCATCCTCGATCCGATGGGAGCCGCCACGCAGCGCGTCCTGCTCGAGCGCGAGGGCGTCCTCCTCGACGGGCGCGACAGGGTCTCCCTCGAGCGCTTCGGCTGGCGCCCGCGCGCTACCCGATCCGCACGGGCGCCACGTTCCAGATCCGCTCGGCGTACTCCTGGATGCTCCGGTCGGAGGAGAAGCGGCCCATCCGCGCGACGTTGAGGATGGCCATCCGCGTCCAGCGCTCCGGGTCGCGGTAGGCGGCCTCCACCTCCCGCTGCGCGCGGCAGTAGGAGGCGAAGTCGGCCAGGCAGAGGTACGGGTCGCCGCCGTCCAGGAGCGAGGAGACCACCGGCTCGAAGAGGCGCGGCTGGCCCGGCGAGAAGGTGTCGCCCGCGATGGCGTCGAGGACCGCGCGCAGGTCGGGCTCGGCACGGTAGTGCTCCCAGGGCGAGTAGCCGCGCCACCGGAGCTCCTTCACCTCTCCCACGGTGAGGCCGAACAGGAAGAAGTTCTCGGGCCCGACCTCGTCCCGGATCTCCACGTTGGCGCCGTCCAGGGTCCCGATGGTGAGGGCGCCGTTCATGGCGAACTTCATGTTCCCGGTGCCGGAGGCCTCCTTGCCGGCGGTCGAGACCTGCTCGGACAGATCGGCCGCCGGGAAGATCCGCTCCGCCAGCGAGACCCGGTAGTTCTTCAGGAACACGACCGCCATCCGGCCCTCGGCGCGCGGGTCCCGGTTCACGACGTCGGCCACCGCGTTCACCAGCTTGATGTGCCACTTCGCCATGGCGTAGCCCGGGGCCGCCTTCCCGCCGAACAGGTAGGTCCGCGGCACCGGCTGGTAGCCCGGGTCGTCCCGCAGGCGCAGGTACTCGGAGACCACGTGCATCACGTTGAGGAGCTGGCGCTTGTACTCGTGGATGCGCTTCACCTGGACGTCGAACATGGAGTCGACGTCGAGGACGATCCCGTCTTCCCGCCGGACGACCTCGGCCAGGGCCTCCTTGTTGAGCCGCTTCACCTCGCGGAAGCGCCGCCGGAACGCGGCGTCGTCGGCGAGCGGCTCCAGGCGGCGGAGCTGCTCCAGGTCCGTCTCCCAGCCGGCGCCGATCACCTCGGTGATCATGCGCGACAGCTCCGGGTTGGCCTGCACCAGCCAGCGCCGGGGCGTCACGCCGTTCGTCACGTTCTGGAAGCGCTCCGGCCACAGCGCGTGGAAGTCGCGGAAGAGGTCGGTCCTCAGCAGCTCGGTGTGCAGCCCCGCCACCCCGTTCACGGCGTGCGATCCGACCACGGCCAGGTTGGCCATCCGCACCTGGGGCCACGCGCCCTCCTCCACCAGTGACATGCGGGCGATGGCGCCGGCGTCGGCGCCCGCGCGCCGGGCCTCCTCGGCGAAGCGGCGGTCGATCTCCCGCACGATCTCGAGGTGGCGCGGCAGCACGCGCCCGAAGAGGTCGGTCGACCAGCGCTCCAGCGCCTCGGGCAGGAGCGTGTGGTTGGTGTAGCCGAAGACGGCCCGGCACGTCTCCCAGGCGGTGTCCCACGCGACGCCGTGCTCGTCGACGAAGACGCGCATCAGCTCGGCGACGGCGATGGCCGGGTGGGTGTCGTTGAGCTGGATGGCGACCTTGTCGGCGAAGCCGTCCAGGTCCCCGTGCCCATTGAGGTGCCGGTTCACGATGTCGTGGATGGAGCAGGCCACGAAGAAGTACTGCTGCTGCAGGCGGAGCTCCTTCCCCATCACGGTGAGGTCGTTGGGGTAGAGGACCTTCGAGATGTTCTCCGAGAGGTTCTTCTCCTCCACCGCCGCCAGGTAGTCGCCGCGGTTGAAGTCGGCCAGGTCGAGCTCCGTCGAGGCCCGGGCCCGCCACAGGCGGAGCGTGTTGACCGTCCCGTTCCGGTAGCCGGCGATGGGCGTGTCGTAGGGCGTCCCCAGCACGTGCCGCCCGTCCACCCAGCGCACGCGGTAGGCGCCGTCGGCGTCGCGTCCGTGGGCGGTCCGGCCGTAGAGAGTCACCGGCACCTCGTACTCGGGCCGCGCCACCTCCCAGGGGTTCCCGAAGCGCAGCCACTCCTCCGGCTTCTCGACCTGCCACCCCTCCCGGATGTCCTGGTCGAAGATGCCGAACTCGTAGCGGATGCCGTACCCGTGCGCGGGCAAGCCGAGCGTGGCCATGGAGTCGAGGAAGCAGGCGGCCAGCCGCCCGAGGCCGCCGTTGCCGAGCCCTGCGTCGGGCTCCTCGCCGAAGAGGTCCGCCACCTCGAGGCCGACGTCGCGCAGCGCCTCTCGCACCCCGCCGTAGAGCCCCTGATTGATGAGGTTGTTCTCGAGCGCCTTCCCCATGAGGAACTCGAGCGAGAGGTAGTAGACGCGCTTTGCGCCGGTGCGGTGGTAGGCCTGCTGCGTCTCGATCCAGCGCTTCATGAGGCGGTCGCGCACGCTGTGGGCGAGCGCGAAGTAGTGGTCGAGCGGCGTGGCGCTGTGCTCGTCCTTGCCCTGGGAGTACTGCAGGTGGTCGAGGAAGGAGCGCCGCAGCGAGTCCGTGTCGTTCGCGGTGCGGGCGTTCGGCAGGTCGCGCGCCCGCTGCAGCGCGCGCGCCTCCGAGGTGGTGAGCTTGGGGGGAGGGGGCATTGCCTTCGGATCCTCTGTCGGGCCCGCTAGCGACGCATCGCCCGGGCCAGCTCGTCGTACAGGTGTATCGCGCTGCGCGTCGCGTGGTCGAGATCGCCGAGGTGGAGGCTCTCGTCCTCGGAGTGGGCGTTGGCGTAGGGGTCCTCGACGCCGACGAGGAGGACCGGGATCCCGCCCAGCTCCTGGGCGAAGGGCTCCACGAAGCCGATCGAGCCCCCGCAGCCGATCGCGAGCGGCTCGCGGCCGTAGCCGCTGGCCATCGCCCGGAAGGCGGCCGCGAAGGCCGGGTGCGACGTGTCGGTCTTCCAGGGCGCGCCGGCCGTCTCCACCTCCAGCTTCACCTCCAGCCCCCACGGCGTCGCGGCACGGAGGGCCGCCTCCAGGCGCCGCGCGACGTCCTGCGGCTCCTGGTCGGGGACGAGCCGGATGCCGACCCGCGCCCACGCCGCGTCGTTGACGATGTTGCGCGCGTCCTTGCGGCTCGAGGCCTGCATGGCGTTCACGGTGAGCGCCGGCTGCCACCAGTTCGTCTCCCATGGGTGCCGGCCGCCCAGCAGGCGGGCGCCCGGGACGAGCCCCACCTGGCGCCGGAAGTCGTCGGGGCTCGCCGGGAGCCGCTCGATGCTGCGCCGCTCCTCCGGGCTCAGCGCGCGGACGCGGTCGTAGAGGCCGGGGATGGTGATCCGCCCCTCGTCGTCCACCAGCGATCCGAGCATTCTGGCGAGGGCGAGCGCGGGATCGGGCACGGGTCCGCCCCACATCCCGGAGTGGACGCTCTGCCGCAGCGCCCGCACCTCGACCGTCACCACGACGAGGCCGCGCAGGGCGATCGTCACCGCCGGCACGCCGGTGTCGAAGTTCCCGGTGTCGGTCAGCACCGCCACGTCGGCGGCCAGCCGGTCACGGTGGCGGCGCAGGAACGCGCCCAGGTGCTCCGACCCGGTCTCCTCCTCGCCCTCGACGAGCACCCGCACGTTGACCGGCACCTCCCCCACCCCGCGCACCCAGCTGTCCACCGCGGCCGCGTGCACCAGGATCCCCGACTTGTCGTCGGCGGCGCCGCGACCGTAGAGCCGCCCGCCGCGCTCGGTGG
>JAJYHA010000075.1 GCA_021784995.1 Myxococcales bacterium | reverse complement strand
TGGGGCTCGGGAACATCGGCGCGGGCACCGTCCAGATCCTGCAGCGCAACGGCGGGCTCATCGAGCGGCGGCTCGGCGTCCCGTTCGAGGTGGCGCGCGTGGCGGACCTCGACCCCGGGCGGGCCGCGCGGCTCGGCCTCCCGGCAGAGGTCTTCACGAAGGACGCCCGGGCGGTGGTCGAAGACCCCTCGGTGCAGGTGGTGGTCGAGCTGATCGGCGGGATCGAGCCGGCCCGCACCCTCATCCTGGCCGCCATGGACGCCGGGAAGCACGTCGTCACGGCCAACAAGGCGCTGCTCGCCACGCACTGGGAGGAGCTGGTCACCCGCGCGGAGGAGCGCCGGGTCTCGCTCGGGTTCGAGGGCAGCGTGGCGGGCGGCATCCCGGTCATCCACACCATCCGGCGCGGGCTGGTGGCGAACCGCATCCGGCGCGTGACCGGGATCATCAACGGCACCTGCAACTACATCCTGACCCGCATGGAGCGGGAGCGGAAGCCGTTCGCGGAGATCCTGGCCGAGGCGCAGGCGCAGGGCTTCGCCGAGGCAAACCCGGCGCTCGACGTCGAGGGCATCGACGCGACCCAGAAGCTCGCCATCCTGGTGGACCTCTGCTTCGACCTCGCGGTCGGTCCCGACGCCATCACCCGGACCGGCATCACGGCCGTCACCCCCCTCGACCTCGCCACGGCCGGTGAGCTGGGGTACCGCATGAAGCTCCTCTCCTCCGCCTCCACCGAGGAGGGGAAGGTGGAGGCCTGGGTGGGCCCGGCGCTCATCCCGCTGGGTCATCCGCTGGCGGCCGTGGACGGGGTGTTCAACGCGGTCTACCTGGAGGACGACAACCTCGGGCCGTCGCTCTACTGGGGCCGCGGCGCGGGCGCCCTCCCCACCGGCAGCGCGGTGGTGGCCGACCTGGTGTCGGCGGCGCGCGACATCCTCTCCGGCGCCGTGTCGCGCATGCCGGCCAGCGGCGCCCGCATCCGCAGCACCGACCGCGACCCGCTCCGCCGCGCCGGCGAGGCGCGCAGCGAGTTCTACCTGCGCGTCACGGCCATCGACCGGCCCGGCGTCCTCTCCTCCGTGACCGGCATCCTGGGACGCCACGGCGTCTCCATCGCGTCCGTCATCCAGCGCCAGCGCGCGGGCGCGCACGAGGAGGCGGTGCCGATCCTGATCGTCACGCACGAGGCCTCGTTCGCCGAGGTGAGCGCCTCGCTGGCCGAGGTGGACGCGCTCCCCGTGGTCCGGACGGGGAGCTTCCTGGCCCGCATGATCCCCGGGTCGGGGAGCTGACGCCCCGCCGGCCGCGGCGCCGTCACACCGCCTTCAGGTGCCCGCCCCGGCCGCGCCGCTCGCGGTCGATCTCGGTGGGCTGGCTCTCCACCAGCCGCTCGTCGAGCGTGATGAGCACGGCCCCGAGATGGGCGCTCGTGACGCCCCGGCGCTCGCGCTCCACCTGCCGCGGGTCGACCGCCACGAACTTCTCGTCGGGCGTGACCTTGAAGAGCGGCTGCCCCTTCTGCACCACGGTGCCGTCGGCGCCCTGGACCAGGATCTTGTCGATGGTCCCGGCGAAGGGCGCCCGGACGGTGTTGAACATCTTCATCACCTCGACGATGTAGAGCGGCTGTCCCTTCTCGAAGTGCATGCCCTCGGCGGCGAAGCGCGGGCGCCCCGGGGCCTCCTGCCCGTAGTACATGCCGCCGCACGCGGCGACGATCTCGTCCGCCTTGGTGGCGGGCGGCGGGACGAGCACCTTCTTCATCCGCGCCTGGAGCTCCGGATCGTAGAGGTACTCCGGGATGGTGACGTCGAGGTCGTCCTCCACGCGGAAGTCGAAGAAGCGGACCTTCTCGGCGACCATGAAGAGGAGGCCGAGCAGCTCGTTGCCCGCCTCGTAGCCGAGGTGCGCGGCCCGGATGTGCGACCAGGTCTCGGCGTCGTAGCCGCCCCGCGGCGCCTCGCTCTTCAGGATGTCGTTCAGCTTGTAGAACTCCTCCCGCTCCAGCCCGAAGGTCTTCCGCAGCTCGACGTAGAACCGGATCGAGCGGTGCAGCAGGTCGTGGTCGTGGTGCCAGATCACCTCGGCCGCCGGCCGCCGCGGGTCGTACGCCATGTTCAGGTAGTCGTAGGTGTCCTTGAGCACGCCGAGCGGGTTGCGGATCCAGAGCAGCTTCCCGTCCTGGACCGTGTAGTTCTTCCGGTTGACGCTGAGCCAGCCCGCGAAGAGGTGCGGGTCCTCGACCAGCCGCTCCATGGGCCGCGTGAGGAGCGTGCACTTGCGGTCGAGCACCTCCGACATGGCCCGGGCCGCGCCCGGATCCTCCGGCCAGTGCGAGGTGACCTGCCGGGCGTAGTGCCGCTTCAGCTCCTGGAAGGCGTAGGCCAGGTCGAGCCGGCCGGCCTCCTCCCGGAGCCGCCCCACCAGCGTCAGGTAGGGCACGACGAAGCGCGTGGTGGGCTTGGCCATGACGTTCTGGCCGAGGAACCAGTTCACGAGCCCGTAGTGGAACTCGAGGTTGGTGGCCAGGTTCACGCCGCGGAGGCTCATCTGGCCGAGCACCCGGGAGAGCTGGCGGTAGCTCTCGAGCCGATCGTCGCCCTTGGTGAGCAGCAGGGCGATGTTGGAGTCGTACGCGCCCGCCACCCGGTACCGCATGAAGCGGCCCGAGTCGGGGTTGGGCATGCTGATGCCCTGGTCGTCGCGGATCTCGCCCTCGATGGGCTTCGCCCAGAAGCGGATCAGGCCGCCCGCGTGCGGCGACAGGGATGCGTCGGTCGCGTTGAGGCGCGCCTCCACCGCGGCGGGGAAGCGCGGGACGCGGGTCGGCCGGGGGAGCCGCTCCTTGTGCCGCGCGAGGAGCGCCATCGCCTCCACCAGCGACTCGACCACGAAGGCGTCCTCGGGATCGTCGGGGTTGGCGAAGCGGAGCGCGTAGCAGAGCTCCGTCACCCGGTGCTCCACCTGGATGCGGGTGTTCACCTCCATGAAGTAGTAGCGGTCGCGGTCGACGATGCACTCGAAGGTGGAGGCGGAGTCGAGCCCGACCGCCTCGCCGAAGCGGGCCGCGTCCTCCTCCATCCGCCGCAGGATGTCGAGGTCGGTGCGGAGCGCCCGCGCCTCGTCGGCCCGGCCCTCGCGCTCGGCGGCGGCGATGGAGGCGGCGAGGCCCTCCTGCGTGACCGAGACCTCGAGCAGCTTCTGCTCGTGCATCTGGAGGGAGCAGTCGCGGCCGCCCAGCGAGACGCACCAGCGGCCGTTCCCGAGCAGCTGGATCTCGTTGTGGCGCGTCTGCTCGATGTTGAGTTCGATGAGGACGTTCTTGTCGTCGCCGACGCCCGTGGCCTTCACCTCGCTCAGCACCTCGCGCACCATGGCGGGCGCCTCGGCCGCGGCCAGCTCGATCATCCGCTCGTCCGGCTTCCGCGCCGTGAGGAGGGTGCCGCCCAGGATGCGCTGCCCCTTCCCGCCGCCGCCGCCGATGGCCTTCAGACGGACGCGGCTGCCGGGGTGCTTGCGGAACATCTCGGCCACCTCGCGCTGCACCTGCTCGCCCAGCTCGTCGATGGTGAAGATGTCCTTGCCGGTGGCGTAGATGGCCTTCAGGATCGCGTCGGCCAGGTCCTCCACCGGCACCGACTCGTCGGCCAGGAAGGCCGCGTCCATGGTGAGCTGCCGCGCCTCGACGATGGCGAGGAGCTGCTTGCGCGTCCCGAACTTGGAGAGCAGCGTGCGCGCCGTGACGTTGTTCACGCCGGGCGTGACGCTCACCCCCACCTGCAGGGCGGTGCGCTTGGCCTCGTCCTTCTTGCCGGCGCGCGCCTGCGTGACGGAGTTGGGGCCGATGAACTTGAGGCCCGCCCGCTCGACGGTGGCGACGAACTCCTCGTCCTCGGCCATGAAGCCGTAGCCCGCGAAGATGGAGTCGTACCCGTTGTCCTGCGCGATCCGGACGATCTGGTTCATCCGCTCGACGCGCTCCTCCTTGGTCGTGCCGCTGTAGTCGGGCACCCGGTGGACGCGGCGCGTGTCGGTGAGCTGGCGGAGCTCGGGGGCGAGGGCGTTCGGGTAGACGATGGAGTCCTTCTCGGAGAGGAGGATGCCGTAGTGGGCGATCCCCATCTCCTCGAACACGTCCATCGCCTCCTTGCGGATCGGGCCGCGGCACACGATGAGCGGCTTCAGATCCTCGGCCGCGAAGGAGCGGACCCAGGCGGAGGAGGATCTCGCCAGCCGGCGATCGCGGTGGACGAGCGGGTTGTGCTGGTAGGTGTCGACGTTCGCAGGCATCGCCCTGTCCTCTCTCTCAGTGGAACTCGCGCTGGGGACCGGTCATCGGGCCCGGCCGGTAGTGGCGGAGCAGGAACTGGACGTTCTCTCCCAGCACCTTGCGCAGGTCGGTGGGCATCACGATGGAGGAGATCGAGCCGAGCGCGAGCCCCTCCTTGGGGTTCATCAGCTCCTTCTCGTACCGGCGGTTCAGCACCGCCTCCTGCTGCTTCAGCCAGTCGGCGGCCTCCAGGTCGGCGTCCCGCTTGGCGTCGTTGCCGTCCAGGCCGGCCGCGATCCGCTCCTGCGCCCCCTTCTTCGCCATCTCGGCGGAGGCCGACCGCAGCTTGCGCAGCTCGTCCTTGTAGACGAACTCCTTGCCGGCCGGCCCCATCACCGCCAGGCGCGTGGTGGGGAGCGCCAGCACCAGGTCGGCGCCGGTCGGGTAGTTGTTGTAGGAGGCGTAGGCGCCGCCGAACGCGTTGCGCAGGATGAGGAGGATGCGCGGCGTGCGGACGTCGACGATCGCGTCGAGCATCGAGCGGCCCGCCTGCACGATCCCGCGCGCCTCCTGCTCGCGGCCGGGGAGGAAGCCGGTGGTGTCCTCCATGAAGATGATGGGGATGTTGTAGATGTTGCAGAAGCGCACGAACCTCGCGATCTTCACCGCGGAGTCGCAGTCGATCTGGCCCGACGCCACGGCGCTGTTGTTGGCGACGAAGCCAACCACGTGGCCGCCCAGCCGGCCGAAGGCCGTCACCACCTCCCGCGCGCGCTCCGGCTGCAGCTCGAAGTAGTCGCCGTAGTCGCACACCTGCTGGATGATGATCGAGACGTCGAAGGGCGTGTTGAACCCGGTGGGCGAGTTGAACGCCTTCTTCAGCAGCGTGTTGATCTCCCAGGTCTTGCGGTCGATGGGATCGCTGGTGGGGCGGAAGCGCGGCGCGACGGTGTTGTTGTCGGGGATGTACTGCAGCAGCCGCACCGCCTGGCGCAGCGCGGCGAGCTCGTCCACCACCGTGAGGTCGGCCACGCCCGAGGCGCCGTGCACCTTCGGGCCGCCCAGGTCCTCGGGGCTGATGTCCTCGCCCAGCACCGACTTCACCACGCCCGGCCCGGTGAGGCCGAAGAAGGTGTCGTTCGGCTGGATGACGAAGCTGCCCTGCCGCGGGAGGTAGGAGCCGCCGCCGGCGTTGAAGCCGAACATGCACATGATGGAGGGCACCACGCCGCTGATCTTGCGGAGCGCCGTGAAGGCCTCGGCGTAGCCGTCGAGGCCGCCGACGCCGGCCGGGACGTAGGCGCCGGCGCTGTCGTTCATCCCGATGAGCGGGATGCCCTTGTCGCCGGCCAGCCGGAAGAGCCGGGCGAGCTTGCTGCCGTTGGTCGCGTCCATGGAGCCGGCGCGCACCGTGAAGTCGTGGCCGTAGCAGGCGACGTCGCGGCCGTCGATGTCGAGGACCGCCGTGACGAGCGAGGCGCCGTCGAGGTTCTTCCCCCAGTTCTGGAAGAGGACGTTGGGCTCCTTGCTCGTGAGGACGCGCATGCGCTCCCACACCGTCATGCGCTTCTTGAGGTGCTGCGTTTCGATCTGGTCGATCCCCACCGAGCGGATGGGCCGCCGGACGAGGTCGTGGCCCTCCTTCATGGCCTCCTCGTACCCGCCCGTCTCGCGCGCGATCTCGCCCGGGATGTTGACCTCCACCTTCTCCGGGGGGTCGAGCGGGTTGGTCAGGACCGGCTTGATCGCCTTCGTCGCCATGGGGCTCCCTCGCGAGGTCGAACGGGAAAAAGCGGCGAATTCTGACAAGGACCGGGCCAGCCGGCAAGCGGACATCCGAGCTTCGGCATGACGCACGGCGTGATCGGCACGCCCGGCGGCCGGGCGCCCGCCCCAGCTGCCGGCGGGCCGGCGCAGGTCGCGTCGGCGCAGGCGCCGCCCCTGCGTCGTCCGGCCGCAGCACGGAGAGTGCGAGCGCGCGCTCCT
>JAJYHA010000392.1 GCA_021784995.1 Myxococcales bacterium | reverse complement strand
TCGCCGCCTTCGACTGGCAGATGTCGGTCGACCTGCACCTCGAGTCGACCATCTTCGGCCTCTACTGGTTCGCCGGCAGCTTCCTCTCGGCCTTCGCCGTCATCGTGCTGTGGCTGAACGCCCTGCGCGCCGAGGGCCTGCCGGGCGCGCTCGTCAACGCCAACCACTACCACGCGCTCGGCAAGTACATGCTGGCCTTCACCGCCTTCTGGGCCTACATGGCCTTCTCCCAGTACCTGCTGATCTGGATCGCGAACCTGCCGCATGAGGTGCCGTTCTACCTGGCGCGGAACCGCGGGGCCTGGCTGCCCTTCGGGATCGCGCTGGTCGTGCTGCACTTCCTGGTGCCGTTCTTCCTGCTGCTCTCGCGCGCGCTCAAGCGCAGCCCGCGCGCGCTGGGCTGGATGGCGGTCTACATCCTCGTGATCCACTACGTGGACGTCTACTGGGTGGTGATGCCGGCGCTGCAGCACGACGTGCCGCGCCCGCACTGGACCGACCTCACCGCGCTCGTCGGCGTGGGCGCGGCCGCGCTGGCCTTCGTGGCCCGGCGGCTCGGCGGCCAGCTCACCGTGCCGGTGAAGGATCCCTACATCGAGGACTCGCTGAGGTACGACCCGTCATGACCGAGCACGAGCACGGGCCGGCGCACCCGCCGGCCGAGCAGGACGTCCTCCCCTCGGGGAAGATCTACGTGGTCGGGGTGGTGGCGCTGGCGGTCTTCTTCCTCGGCTCGCTCGCGGCGGGCATCGGGATGAAGGCGGTGCAGCGCCGCGTGAACCCCGACGGCCCGGCGCTCGTCCCCTACGCCGCGGGGCAGGGCAAGATCGGCATCGTCGAGCAGCGGCTCTTCGAGCACTCCAACCAGGGGCCGGCGTGGCGCGAGGCGGCGCGCCGGCACCTCGACGCCTACGGCTGGGTCGATCGCGAGAAGGGGATCGTGCACATCCCGATCGCGCGCGCCATGGAGCTGGTGGAGAGGGGGGCGCGTCCATGAGGCGGTGGGCCGCGCTGCTCGTGCTGGCGCCGGCGCTCGCGCGCGCGCTGCCCATCGGGCAGGCGATGCACAGGCCGGTCCCGGTCGAGGTGAGCCGGCAGCTCCCGGCGGCGCTGCAGGACGTGGGGATCGACGAGCGCCTGGGCGCCCAGCTGCCCCTGGGCGCCCGGTTCGTGGCGCAGGACGGGCGCGCCGTGGCGCTGGGAGACCTCCTCGGCCACGGCCGCCCCGTGCTGCTCTCGCTCGTCTACTTCAACTGCCCGATGCTGTGCGGGCTCATCCTCACCGGGGAGGCGCGCGCCATGCGCGAGACGGGCCTCCGGCTGGGCAAGGACTTCGACGCCGTCACCCTCAGCTTCGATCCCACCGACACGCCCCGCGTCGCCGCGGAGCGCCAGCGCGGGTACCTGCAGGCCTTCGGCGATCCCGGGGCGGACGCGGGGTGGACGTTCCTCACCGGGCAGCCGCCCGACATCCGGGCGGTCGCCGACGCGGCCGGCTTCCGCTACGCGTACGACGAGGCGAGCAGGCAGTACGCGCACCCGGCGGCCATCTTCGTGCTCACGCCGGAGGGCAAGGTGTCGCGGTACCTGTACGGCGTCGAGTTCCCGTCGAAGGACGTGCGGCTCGCGCTGGTCGAGGCGTCGCAGGGGCGCGTCGGGACCAGCTTCGACCGGCTCCTGCTCACCTGCTTCCGGTACGACCCGGCCAGCCGCCGGTACGAGCCCTACGTGCTGGGCGTGGTGCGCGTCGCCATGCTGGGCGTGCTGGGGGGGCTCGGCGTGATGCTGGGGGTGCTCTGGCGGCGGGACCTGAGAGGGAAGCGGCGCCAGCCGCGCGAGGGCCAGCGGCCATGAACGAGATCATGCGCAAGCTCCTCTTCCTCCCGGAGGAGGCGACCGCGTACGCGGCGCAGGTGGACCGGCTCCACTTCTTCGTCATCACCGTCACCATGATCGGCGCCGCCGGGGTGGGCCTGGCCGCGCTGATCTTCCTCGTCAAGTACCGCCGCCGCTCCGAGGACCAGACCACGGAGCGCGTGGAGCCCAAGGCCCTCCACGAGGTCCTCTTCATCGGCGTGCCGCTCGGCTTCTTCCTGCTCTGGTTCGCCATCGGGTTCCCGCTCTTCGTGAAGCTGCAGAACCCGCCCCGGGACGCCATGGACGTCTACGTCCAGGGCAAGAAGTGGATGTGGAAGTTCGCCTACCCGGGCGGCCCGAACGGCGTCGACGTCCTGCGCGTCCCGGCCGGCCGGCCGGTGCGCCTCCTCATCACGTCGCGCGACGTCATCCACTCCTTCTTCGTGCCCGACTTCCGGCTCAAGCAGGACGCGGTGCCGGGGCGTTACAGCCAGACCTGGTTCACCGCCACCGCGCCGGGGCGGCACCAGGTGTTCTGCGCGGAGTACTGCGGCCTCGGCCACTCGGCGATGCTGGCGGAGATCGTGGTGATGCCGCCCGCCGAGTGGGACGCCTGGATCGCGGAGGCGCGGCGCTCGACCGTGGTCGCGGCGCAGGACTCGCCCGACGACCCGGCCGATCCGCGCGCCAGCCTGCCGGAGCAGGGCCGCCGCCTGGCCGCCGAGTACGGCTGCTTCAAGTGCCACACCGTCGACGGCACGCGCCACATCGGGCCCACCTGGCTGGACCTCTACCGCAAGACCGAGAAGCTCCAGGACGGCCGGACGGTGGTCGCGGACGAGGCGTACCTCACCGAGTCCATGATGGACCCCGCCGCCAAGATCGTGGCGGGCTACCAGAACGTCATGCCGACGTTCCAGGGGCGCGTGCCGGCCCCCGAGATCGCCGCCATCGTCGAGTTCATCAAGTCCCTGCGCACCGACGTCGTGCACCCCGAGCCGTCGAAGGGCCCCGTCTATGCCCCCGTCCCCGGTTACGATCCCAACGTCACCCGCTGACGAGCCCGCGTACAACCCGCGGAACTACCTGAACGCGGAGGCGGGGATCGCCTCCTGGCTCTTCACGCGCGACCACAAGCGCATCGGCGTCATGTACCTGGTGCTGACCACGCTGGCCTTCGCGGTGGGCGGCCTCTTCGCGATGCTGATCCGGATCGAGCTGCTCACGCCCGGCCCGACCATCATGAACGCGATGACGTACAACCGCGTGTTCACGCTCCACGGCGTGGTCATGATCTTCCTGTTCATGATCCCGGCCATCCCGGGGATCTTCGGCAACTTCTTCCTGCCGCTCATGCTCGGGGCGCGCGACGTCGCGTTCCCGAAGCTGAACCTGCTCTCGGTCTACCTCTACGTGATCGGCGCCTCGGTCGCGCTCTACGGGATGATCCACGGGGGCGCCGACACCGGATGGACCTTCTACGCGCCTTACAGCACCACCACCGTCACGAAGGTGGTGCCCATCCTGCTGGGCGCCTTCATCCTGGGCTTCTCGTCGATCGTCACCGGCCTGAACTTCATCGTCACCACGCACACGCTCCGCGCGCCCGGGATGACGTGGATGCGGATGCCGCTCTTCGTCTGGTCCATCTACGCGACCAGCATCATCCAGATCCTGGCCACTCCGGTGCTCGGGATCACGCTGCTCATGGTGGCGGTGGAGCACGCCTTCGGGTTCGGCATCTTCGACCCGGCGCGGGGGGGGGACCCGGTGCTCTTCCAGCACATGTTCTGGTTCTACTCGCACCCGGCCGTCTACATCATGGTCCTGCCCGCGATGGCGGTGATCTCCGAGGTGGTCCAGGCGGCGGCCCGCAAGAACATCTTCGGCTACAAGGCGGTCGCCTTCTCCTCGCTCGGGATCGCCTTCGTCGGCTTCTTCACCTGGGGCCACCACCTCTTCACGTCCGGCCAGTCGACGCTCGACGCCGGCATCTTCGGCGTGCTCTCGATGTTCGTGGGCATCTTCACCGCCATCAAGGTGTTCAACTGGACCGCCACCCTCTACAAGGGCGCGATCCGCTTCACCTCGTGGTTCGCCTACTTCTGCGGCTTCCTCTTCTTCCTGGTGTTCGGCGGCATGACCGGCATCGCCCTGGCGACCGTCTCGCTCGACGTCCACTGGCAGGACACCTACTTCGTGGTGGCGCACTTCCACTTCATCATGGTGGGCGGCGTCATCATGGCCTGGCTGGCCGCGCTCCACTACTGGTGGCCCAAGATGTTCGGGCGCCTCTACTCGGAGCGCTGGGCCCTGGTGGCCGCGTTCCTGATCATCTTCGGCTTCATCGCCACCTTCGTCCCGCAGTTCCTGCTGGGGAACGCCGGGATGCCGCGCCGCTACTACTCGTACCCCGAGCGGTTCTGGCCCCTGAACGTCGCGTCCACCGCGGGCGCGTCGCTGCTCGCCATCGGCTTCACGATCGTCCTCGTCTACCTGCTCGTCTCGCTGAGGTGGGGGGCGCTCTCCGGCCCGAACCCGTGGCGCTCGCGCGGCTTCGAGTGGGCCACGCCCTCGCCCCCGCCGACCGAGAACTTCCTCCAGCAGCCCGTCTACACGCGCGGGCCGCACGACTACACCGACGCGGCACCCGGGCGCGAGGTGACGCATGCGGGCTGAGGCGCACGTCGCGCACCACTTCCCCGACCTGCGGCAGCAGGAGCACGCGGCGCGGCTCGGGATGTGGCTCTTCCTGGCCACCGAGCTGCTGCTCTTCGGCGGCCTCTTCACGGCCTACTCGGTCTACCGCTTCCTCTACGGCGAGACCTTCGCCGCCGCGAGCGCGCACCTCAGCGTCACGGCGGGGACGATCAACACCGTCGTGCTCATCACCTCCAGCCTGTCGGTGGCGCTGGCGCACCACCTCGCGCGGGACGGGAAGGGGCGAGCGGCGGCGTCCGCGCTGCTGATCACCCTCGCCTTCGCCGTGGCCTTCCTCTGCGTCAAGGGCTGGGAGTGGACGCACGACATCGAGGAGGGGCTGCTGCCCGGCCGCTACTTCTCCTCCAGGGACTTCCAGGCCGTCGGCGCGCCGATGTTCTTCACGCTCTACTTCATCATGACGGGCCTGCACGGGATCCACGTGGTGGTGGGCATGGGCGTGCTCGCCTACCTCGCGATCCAGTGCTTCCGCGGCGTCTACGACCAGGGCTACACGACGCCGGTCGAGCTGGGCGGCATGTACTGGCACCTCGTCGACCTGATCTGGATCTTCCTCTACCCGCTCTTCTACCTGATCTGACCGAGCCCCATGACGATCCCCCATCCCCCCGAGGTCCGCGAGGAGCCGGAGCACGTCGCCGCCGCGTCCGCCCGCCGCTACTGGCTCGTCTGGATCGCGCTGCTCGTGCTGACCGGCGCCACCTACCTGGTGTCGCGGGTGCACGTGCCGGAGCCGCTGCACCTGGGCGTCGCGATGCTCATCGCCTGCGCCAAGTCGACGCTGGTGGTGCTCTTCTTCATGCACCTGTGGGACCACGGCGGCGCGAACCGGATCGTCTTCGTGACCTCCGTCTTCTTCGTGGCGCTGCTCATCGGGCTGGTGGTCCTCGACAACGCGACCCGGTTCCCCCTCCTCAACCCGGGCCGGGGACCGACCCTCGACCTGGAGCCGCCCGGCCCCGACGTCCTGACCCCGCGCGCGGGCCCGCCCGAGCCGAGCCGCCGCGTCGACATGCCGACGGCGGACGCGCCGGGGCGCGACGTCCCCACGCCGGCGATCCCGCGCTGAGCCGCTCGCCGGTCAGCCGCGCCGCGCGTGGGCGCGGGCCAGCTGCGTCTCGCCCACGAAGCCGAGCACGGCGGCGCCGTCGCAAACGGGGAGCTGGGTGAGCCCGCACCGCTCCAGCGCCTCGCCCACCTCGGCCAGCGTCGCGTCGGGAGAGACCGACGCGAAGGGGACCATGAGGTCGGCGGCGAGCACCCAGGCGCGATCCTGGTCCGAGATCATCGCGAGGGCGGCGCTCGGCACCAGCCCCCGCGGCGCCCCGTCCTCCCGCTGCACGATCAGCACGGTCTGCGCGCGCGTCCGCTCGATCAGGGCCGCCAGGGCGTGCGTGGGCGTGCCCTCCCCGACCGGCTCCACCTCGGGCGGCACCATCAGCTCCCGGGCGCGCAACCCGGCCACGAGCGTCGCCGGCGCCGCGGACTCCGCGCGCAGGGCGGGGGAGTCGGCCTTGGTGGCGGGCTGGGCCGGGTAGAGCGTCCACCCGCGCAGGGCGACGAACGCGATCGAGGTCGCCAGCATCATCGGGACGAGGAGGTCGTAGCTGCCGGCCAGCTCGCTCACCAGCACCAGGGCGCTCAGCGGCGCGTGCGCCAGGCCCCCGTAGAAGGTCCCCATGCCCACCAGCGCGAAGGCCGCGGGGTCGACGCGCGGGTCGTGCAGGAGCAGCGAGGCGGCGTGGCCGAAGGCGCTGCCGAGCAGCCCGCCCATGACCAGCGAGGGCGCGAAGTCGCCGGCGGCCCCCCCGGAGCCGATGGTGAGCGAGGCCGCCACCATCTTGGCGAGGAAGAGGAGCGCCAGCAGGCCGACCAGGGACCAGCCGGCGGGGAGCCCGGCGGCGCCGCTGATGGCGGCCTGCGCCGCCCCGTAGCCGCCCCCGAACACCCCCATCCGCGCCGCCTGCGGGCCGTGGTGGTGCGTCATCCACAGGACGAAGGCCGTCCCGAGCGCGCCCATGGCCAGGCCCCCCACGGCAGGGCGGAGCCAGGCCGGCAGGGGCGACCGGCGGGCGGTGTGCTCCACCAGCGCCAGCGTCCGCACGAAGAGCACGGAGGCGAGCGCGATCGCCAGCGCCAGGAGCCCGTACAGGAGGAGCTGGGAGGGGATGAAGGGGAAGCGCTGCGGGTGGCCGAAGAGCGTGGTCTCGCCGAAGATCGAGATGACGATGGAGTAGGCGATCACGCTGGCGAGGATGGCGGGGACGAGCGCGTCGGACTCGAAGTCGTCGCGGTAGAGCATCTCGGTGGCGAGCAGCGCCGCGCCGAGCGGGGTGCGGAACACCGCGGCCATGCCCGCCGCGATCCCCGCCACGATCAGGATGCGGCGCTCGCGCGCGCTCGTGGGCAGGTAGCGGCCCACCAGCGCGCCGATGGCGCCGCCGATCTGCATCGTGGGGCCCTCCCGCCCGCCCGCGCCGCCGGTGGCCAGGGTGGCGATGGCCGCGGCGCCCTTCACGGCGATGACGCGCCGGCGCACCACGCCGCCCCGGTGGTAGACGTCGACGATGGCGTTGCCGCCGCCGCCCGCCGCCTCGGGCGCGAGCCGGGAGGTGAGCAGGCCGCTCACCAGGCCTCCCAGCGCCGGCATCGCGACGAGGAGCCAGGGCCGGAACGTCGCGGCGGGTTCGGTCCGGAGGTAGGTCTCGCCGAGTGCGCGCAGCGGCGCGTACCCGGTGATCCCCTCCAGGAACAGCCGCTGCAGGATCTCGAGCGCGGCGAAGAACGCGGCGCCCAGCACGCCCGCGAGCCCGCCCACCAGCGCGGCGTGCAGGAGGTTGCGCCCCACGATGCGGAGGTCGAGCGGACCCGCCGCCGGCCAGAGCCGGAGAAGGGCGTGCCACGTCGCGTGCCCCGCGCCGTCGGTCTCCGTGCCCGGCCCGGGGCGCTCGTCCGCGGAGCCGTCGTCCGACCGAGGGGGAGCCATGCAACCCCACGTCATACCCGCTGCCCCGCGCCCAGTCCACGGCGCAGCGGCGCCGCTCGTGCCGGCGGGCCGCACGCCCCGCGCGGACGCGCGTGGCGCGGTGGCGCTCGCCTATCATGAGCCCGTGCGCCCCCTCACCCGCGTGCTGCTTCCCTGGCTGGCGGTGCTGGCCCTCCTCGCCTGGGGCGCCTCGACCCTGCTGAACGCCACCGCCCGCTCCTGGTACGATCGCGACGTCACGCTGCGGGCGCGGCTCGCCATCGCGAGCGCCCGCGACGTGCTGGTGCCACGCCTCCTGGCCCACGACCAGCGGCGCCTGACCGCCGTGCTGGAGGAGATCGCGCGCGACGACCGCATCATGGCCGTCGCCGCCTGCGACGCCGCGGGCGCGACGGTGGCGGGGACGCGGCACTACCCGCGGCGGTTCGCGTGCGAGGCCCTCGCCCACGAGGGGCGGGTCCCCGCCTCCGATCCCGACGACCGAGGGGCCCAGAGCTTCACCGCCACGCTGGGCGACGCGCCCGTCCACGTCAGCGCGGTGAACGTGGCGGAGGGGGAGGCGGTGGTGGGCACGGTCGTGGTCGTCCACGACATGAGCTTCGTGGGCCGCCGCGAGGCCGCCATGCGGCGGCTGACGCTGGCGGTGTTCGGCGTGGTGGCCCTGCTGGCGTCGGTGCTGACCGTGGTGCTGAACCGCGTCTCCTGGCGCTCCTGGACGCGAGAGCTGCAGAAGCTGCTGACCATGGGCCGCGGGCGCCGCGGCGCCGTCCAGCCGCCCCGCCAGTTCCGGCCGCTGCTGGCCGACATGCGCCAGGCGGTGGCCGACCTCGCGGCCGATCGCGCCTCGTCCGGCCGCTGGTCACCCGAGCGGCTGCAGCGCACCCTGGCCCAGTCGCTGCACGGCGAGGGCGTGGTGGTGGTGGCGAACCGCGAGCCGTACATCCACGAGCGCGCGCCGGACGGATCGATCGTGGTGCGGCACCCGGCGAGCGGGCTCGTCACCGCGCTCGAGCCCATCATGCGCGCCTGCTCCGGCACATGGGTCGCGCACGGGAGTGGCGGTGCCGACCGCGACGTGGTCGACCGGCACGACCGCGTGCGGGTACCGCCCGGCGAGGAGGCCTACGAGCTCCGCCGCGTCTGGCTCGACCCCGAGGAGGAGCGCGGCTACTACTACGGCTTCTCCAACGAGGGCCTCTGGCCGCTCTGCCACATCGCGCACACGCGGCCCACCTTCCGCGCCGAGGACTGGCGCCAGTACCAGCGCGTGAACGAGCGCTTCGCCGCCGCGGCCTGCGCCGAGGTGAGCGGCCCCGATCCGGTGATCCTGGTCCAGGACTACCACTTCGCGCTCGTACCGCAGCTGATCCGCCAGCAGCTCCCCCGGGCCACCATCATCACCTTCTGGCACATCCCCTGGCCGAACGCCGAGCAGCTCGGCATATGCCCGTGGGCGGGCGAGCTCCTGACCGGCCTGCTCGGGAGCAGCGTGGTGGGGTTCCACACCCAACTCCACTGCAACAACTTCGTCGGGTCGGTCGACCGCTTCCTCGAGGCGCGCATCGACCGCGAGTCGCAGGCGGTCGTCCTCGGCGGACGCGCGTCCCTGATCCGCAGCTACCCCATCTCCATCGACTGGCCGAACCGGTGGGCGGATCGCGCGCCTTCGGTCGAGGAGTGCCGGCGGACCGTCCGTGCCGAGCTGGGGCTGGCGCCGGACGCCCTGCTGGGGGTCGGGGTGGACCGGCTGGACTACACGAAGGGGATCGAGGAGCGGCTCCTCGCGGTCGAGCGGCTGCTGGAGCGGTTCCCGCACCTGCGCGGGCGGTTCACCTTCGTCCAGCTCGCGGCGCCCAGCCGGACCATCCTCGAGAAGTACCGCGCGCTCGACGAGAGCATCGCGCAGCTCGCCGCGCGCATCGACGCGCGCTTCGCGACTGGAACCTATCGCCCGGTCGTGCTGCTGCGGAGCCACCACGAGGCGCCCGCCATCTTCCGCCACCTGCGGGCGGCGGACGTCTGCTACGTGAGCAGCCTCCACGACGGCATGAACCTGGTGGCCAAGGAGTTCGTCGCCGCCCGCGACGACGAGCGCGGCGTGCTGGTCCTGAGCCGCTTCACCGGCGCCGCCCGGGAGCTCACCGAGGCGCTGCTGGTGAACCCGTACGACCTGGAGGAGGCGAGCGCCGCGCTCGCCACGGCGCTCGCCATGTCGCCCGCCGAGCAGGCGGACCGCATGCGGACCCTGCGGAGCCTGGTGGCGGAGTTCAACGTCTACCGCTGGGCCGGCAAGATGCTGCAGGACGCCGCGCGGGTGCGGCAGCACGGGCGCCTCTCCGATCGGCTCTCCATGGGGTTCCGGGCCGTCGACGGCGGCGCGCCCTGAGGGCGCCGCGCGGGAGGGCGCGCCCGCGCGGGCGCCGGTCGTCAGGGCGGCGCGCCGAGCAGCTCTTCCGCCAGGCGGTCGTAGGTCCCCAGGTCCGCGGCGGAGAAGCAGCAGAACAGGATGCGGCCGGGCACCCCCGGCGCCCCCAGCTCGTCCCGCGTGGCGCGGAGCGCGATCCGTGTCGCGCGGTCGAGGGGGAACCCGTAGGCGCCGGTGGAGATGGCCGGGAAGGCCACCGAGGAGAGCCGGTGCCGCGCCGCGACGCGGAGGGCACTCCGGTAGCAGCCCTCCAGAACCTCGTCCTCGCCCTGGCCCCCGCCCCGCCAGATCGGGCCCACGGTGTGGATGACGTGGCGGGCCGCGAGCCGGTGCCCGCCCGTGATCCGTGAATCTCCCGGGCGCGCGCCGCCGAGCCCGCGGCACTCCTCGAGCAACCCCGGGCCGGCCGCTCGGTGGATGGCGCCGTCCACGCCTCCGCCGCCCAGCAGCGACGGGTTCGCGGCGTTCACGATGGCGTCCACCGCCAGCCGCGTGATGTCGCCCTGGAGCGTCTCGATCCGGCCCTCGAGGTAGGTGGCCATGCGGCCATGGTAGCGCGACGAGAGGCGCAAGATTTGCGTTGGCGTGGGGCCTCCCCGCAGCGCCGTGAGGCCCCGCTGCGGGCGCACCCGCGAAAGCGGGCGCGGGCGCTGCTCGACGTCGCCGGTACTCTTCTTGCTAGCCGTCCTGCTCGATGGTCCGCCCCCGCATCCTGGTCGTCGACGGCGACGCGCCGAGGTCTGCCGCCGTCGCGGGAGCGCTGCGGGATCGCGGCTTCGACGTCGCGGTCGCGCTCGGGGTGCCCAACCTGGGGCTGTCCCTGATGACGTTCTCGCCCGACGCCGTGCTGGCGCGGGTGGAGGCGGAGGGCGACGGCCCGGCGGTCCTGCGCGAACTGCGGGGTCGTCGGTGCGACGCCGCCCTGGTCGCCATGACGCCGCCCGAGCGCGTGGAGGCCGCGGTCGCGGCCATGCGCGCCGGCGCGGAGAGCTACGTGGCGGCGCCCGCCGACGGCGCGGTGACGAGCCTGGTCCTCGAGAAGGTGCTCGAGCGGCGCCGGCTCCGGCGCGACGCCGGGGAGCTGCGGGACGAGGTCCGGCGCCGGACCCGGCTCATCGGCGAGGGCGCGGAGCTGCGCACCATCCACGAGGTGGTGCGCCGCGCGGCGCCCACCAAGGCGGCCGTCCTGCTCGTCGGCGAGACGGGGTCGGGTCGCTCGCTCGTGGCGCAGGCGATCCACGACGCCTCTCCGCGCCGCGACCGCCCCTTCGTACGCGTCTCCTGCGCGGGGCTCTCCGAGGCGCTGATCGACGCCGAGCTGTTCGGGGTGGAGGCCGGTGCGCCCGGCCTGTTCGGGGGCCGGCGCGACGGCGCGCTGCACGCCGCGGACGGCGGGACGCTCCACCTGAAGGACGTGGAGCACCTGCCGCCCGCCCTGCAGGTGAAGCTGCTGCGCGTCGTCCAGGGCGGCGAGGTGGAGCGGGTCGGCGGCCGCGACGTCGCCCACGTCGACGTCCGAGTCGTGGCCGACACGACGCGCGAGCTGGCGGAGGCGGTGCGCACCGGCGCGTTTCGCGAGGATCTCTACTACCGGCTCAACGTGGTGTCGGTCACGCTGCCGCCGCTGCGGGAGCGCAAGGCGGACATCCCCGCGCTGGTGGAGCACTTCCTCTCCCTGGCGTCGGCGGCGCAGCGCAAGGAGGTCCGCACGCTCTCCCCGGGCGCCCTGTCGGCGCTGTTCGCCTACGATTGGCCGGGGAACGTCCGCGAGCTCCAGACCACCATCGACCGGGCCGTGGCCGCCTGCGCGAGCCGGGAGATCACGGTCGATCACCTCCCGCCCGTGCTCAGCGGGTGCGCCGTCGAAGTGGGGGGCGGGAGCGCCCTCATCCCGGGCGCGACGCTGTTCGAGATCGAGCGGGAGGCCATCCTGCGCACGCTGGAGGAGGTGGGCGGCTCGACCGCCCGGGCCGCGCAGGTGCTCGGCGTCAGCGTTCGCAAGGTCCAGTACCGGCTCAAGGAGTACCGCCGCGGGCACCTCGAGGCGCGGAGTCCGGCGCCGATCGACCCCCTGGAAGAACGGCTCGCGCACGGTTAGGCCGGCCGGGCGCGCGCCGCGCCCCTCGAGCGCGCCCTGGCCGCTTGGAGCGGCGTGATCGCGCTGGGGTGCCCGGCGCTCCCTTCGCCCTTCCCCGTCCGGGGCCCCCAGGGCTTGACGCAGCGCGCTTCATCATCGGAAACTAAGCCTTTCGCGAGTTCGATCCCGTCATCCGGCCGAGCCATCGGTGCTCGCCCGGGGCGGGTCGTCGTCGCTCGTGACGAAGGGCGCTCCAGGCTCGCAAGGCAGGGTGGTTCGAGAATGACTCCGCACGGTTTCCCCCATTCCCAGGGGCTCTACGATCCCCGGCACGAGCACGACGCGTGCGGCTTCGGATTCGTCGTCGACATCCAGGGCCGGCGGTCGCACGACATCGTCCAGAAGGCGCTGACGGTGCTCGTCAACCTCGAGCACCGGGGCGCGGCGGGGTCCGAGAAGAACTCGGGCGACGGCGCCGGCCTGCTCGTCCAGACCCCGCACCGCTTCCTGGCGGGGGCGGCGGCCGAGGCCGGCCTGCGGCTGCCCGGGCCGGGGGAGTACGCGGTCGGCATGGTCTACCTGCCGACGCTGGCGGCGAGCCGGCGCGCCTGCGAGGCGATCTTCGAGCAGGTGGTGGCGCAGGAGGGGCAGCGGTTCCTCGGCTGGCGCGACGTGCCGACCGACAACGCCACCCTGGGCGCCACCGCGCGCGCCAGCCAGCCCGCGATCCGGCAGATCTTCGTGGCGCGCGGGGACGCCTGCGCCGACGAGGCGACCTTCGAGCGCAAGCTCTACGTGATCCGGCGCCTCGTCGAGAAGGCGGTCTCGCGCTCCGCGCTGGCCCAGCGCGACCAGTTCTACGTGCCGTCGCTCTCCGCCCGGACCGTCGTCTACAAGGGGATGCTCAACGCGGGCCAGCTCCTGTCGTTCTACCCCGACCTCAACGACCGCTCCTTCGAGTCGGCCATCGGCATGGTCCACTCGCGCTTCTCGACCAACACCTTCCCCTCCTGGTCGCGGGCGCACCCCTACCGCTACATCTCGCACAACGGCGAGATCAACACGCTCCGGGGGAACATCAACTGGATGCACGCCCGCCAGTCGATGATGTCCTCGAGCCTCTTCGGCGAGGACCTGAAGAAGATCCTGACCGTCATCGACCTGGAGGGCTCCGACTCGGCGATGTTCGACAACGTCCTCGAGCTGCTCCACCTCGCGGGCCGCTCGCTGCCGCACGCCATGATGATGATGGTGCCGGAGCCCTACGCCCGGCACGAGTCGATGTCGGCCGAGAAGAGGGCGTTCTACGAGTTCCACTCCTGCCTGATGGAGCCCTGGGACGGCCCCGCCTCCATTGCCTTCACCGACGGCGTCCGCATCGGCGCCACCCTCGATCGCAACGGCCTGCGGCCGGCGCGCTACTACGTCACGGACGAGGACCTGGTGGTGATGGCGAGCGAGGTGGGCGTGCTCGACATCCCGCCGGAGCGCGTGCTCCAGAAGGGCCGGCTGCAGCCCGGCCGCATGTTCCTCGTCGACACGGCGGAGCGCCGCATCGTCTCCGACGAGGAGCTGAAGCGCCGCATCGCCTCGGAGCGCCCATACGGCGCCTGGCTGCGCGAGAACCTGGTGCGGCTCGACGACCTCCCGCCGCCCGCGCGCGTCATCGAGCCCGACCACGAGACGGTGCTGCGCCGCCAGGAGGCCTTCGGCTACTCGGCCGAGGACGTCCGGATCCTCATCAACCCGATGGCGGAGAGCGGGACGGAGCCCATCGGCTCGATGGGGAACGACACGCCCCTCGCCGTCCTCTCCGAGAAGCCGCAGAACCTCTACAACTACTTCAAGCAGCTCTTCGCCCAGGTGACGAACCCGCCGGTCGACGCCATCCGCGAGGAGATCATCATGGCGGTCGAGACCGCCACCGGCCCCGAGGGGAACCTGCTGGAGCCGGCGCCCGCTGCGGCCCACCAGATCGCGCTCCCCACGCCGGTGCTGCGCAACGAGGAGCTGGAGAAGCTCCGCCACCTGGACGGCAGGAGCGGCGCGCGCGGCTTCAAGAGCATCACCCTCCCCATGCTCTTCCGCGTGCGCGACGGCGGGGCGGGCCTGCGCAAGGCCATCGAGGACCTGCGCTGGTCGGTGTCCGAGGCCATCGCCGAGGGGCACAACATCATCATCCTCTCGGACCGCGGCCTGGACGAGGCGTTCGCGCCCATCCCGGCGCTGCTGGCCACCGCCGCCGTGCAGCACCACCTGCTGCGCGAGGGGACGCGCACGCGGGTGGGGATCGTGCTCGAGAGCGGCGAGCCGCGCGAGGTGCACCACTTCGCGCTCCTCATCGGCTACGGCGCCAGCGCGGTCAACCCCTACCTCGCCTTCGAGACCGTCCACGACCAGATCCGGCTCGGGATGATCAAGGGCCCGCCCGACGCGGCCGAGAAGAAGTACGTGAAGGCGGCCAACAAGGGCATCGTCAAGGTGATCTCCAAGATGGGGATCTCGACGATCCAGAGCTACCACGGCGCCCAGGTGTTCGAGGCCGTCGGCCTCAACCAGGACTTCATCGACGAGTACTTCACCTGGACGCCCACCCGCATCGGCGGGGTGGGCATCGACGTGATCGCGCGCGAGGCGAAGATGCGGCACGACCGCGCCTTCCCGCCCAAGCGGCCCATCGTCCACCGGCAGCTCGGGACCGGCGGCCAGTACCAGTACCGGCAGGACGGCGAGCAGCACCTCTTCAACCCGCTCACCATCCACAAGCTCCAGTTCGCCTGCCGGACGGGGAACTACGGCCTCTTCAAGGAGTACACGAAGCTGGTCGACGACCTGGCGCAGAACCTCTGCACGCTCCGCGGCCTCATGGACCTGAAGCCGCCGCCCCGGCCGGTCCCGCTCGAGGAGGTGGAGCCGGTCGACGCCATCGTCCGCCGCTTCAAGAGCGGCGCCATGAGCTACGGCTCCATCTCGAAGGAGGCGCACGAGGCGCTCGCCGTCGCCATGAACCGCCTGGGCGGCAAGTCGAACACGGGCGAGGGCGGCGAGGACCCGGACCGCTACCGGCCGCTGCCCAACGGCGACTCGCGCAACTCGGCCATCAAGCAGGTCGCGTCGGGCCGCTTCGGCGTCACGAGCGACTACCTCACCCACGCGCGCGAGCTGCAGATCAAGATGGCGCAGGGCGCGAAGCCGGGCGAGGGAGGCCAGCTCCCGGGGTCCAAGGTCTACCCCTGGATCGCCCGGACGCGCCACGCCACGCCGGGCGTGGGGCTCATCTCGCCGCCGCCGCACCACGACATCTACTCGATCGAGGACCTGGCGCAGCTCATCCACGACCTCAAGAACGCGAACCACGGCGCGCGCATCTCGGTGAAGCTGGTGGCCGAGGTGGGGGTGGGCACCATCGCGGCCGGGGTGGCGAAGGCGCACGCCGACGTGGTGCTCATCTCCGGCCACGACGGCGGCACCGGCGCCTCGCCGCTCACCTCCATCAAGCACGCCGGCATCCCCTGGGAGCTCGGGCTGGCCGAGACGCACCAGGTGCTCGTCATCAACAACCTCCGGTCGCGCATCGCGGTCGAGTGCGACGGGCAGCTCAAGACCGGGCGCGACGTCGTCGTCGCCGCCCTGCTCGGCGCCGAGGAGTTCGGCTTCGCCACCGCGCCGCTGGTGGTGCTCGGCTGCATCATGATGCGGGCCTGCCACCTCAACACCTGCCCGGTGGGCGTCGCCACCCAGGATCCGGCGCTGCGCAAGCGGTTCACGGGCGATCCGGCCCACGTCGTGACCTTCATGCGCTTCGTCGCCGAGGAGGTGCGCGAGTACATGGCGCTCCTCGGCTACCGGACCATCGACGAGATGGTGGGCCGCTCCGAGCGCATCGAGATGCGGCGCGCGGTGGACCACTGGAAGGCGCGCAACCTCGACTTCAGCCGGATCCTCTTCAAGCCGACGGTGCCCAAGCACTACGGCCGCACCTGCCAGATCCCGCAGGACCACGGCCTGGACGAGGCGCTCGACGCGACCACGCTGCTGGAGCTGGCGCGGCCGGCGCTCGAGGCGCGCCGGCCGGTGGAGGCGACGCTGCCCATCCGCAACACGAACCGCGTCGTGGGCACCATGCTGGGGTCCGAGGTGACGCGCCGTCACGGCGCGGAGGGCCTGCCCGAGGACACCGTCCGGCTCCACTTCAAGGGGTCGGCGGGCCAGAGCTTCGGCGCCTTCGTCCCGCGCGGCGTGACGCTCACGCTGGAGGGCGACGCCAACGACTACATCGGCAAGGGGCTCTCGGGCGGCAAGCTGGTGGTCTACCCGCCGGCCGGGGCCCGGTTCGTGGCGGAGGAGAACATCATCGTCGGGAACGTCGCCTTCTACGGCGCCACCGCCGGCGAGGCCTACGTGCGGGGCGTGGCGGGCGAGCGCTTCTGCGTGCGCAACTCCGGCGTGCAGGCGGTGGTGGAGGGCGTCGGCGACCACGGCTGCGAGTACATGACGGGCGGCCGGGTGGTGGTGCTGGGGCGCACCGGGCGCAACTTCGCGGCCGGGATGTCGGGCGGGCTCGCCTACGTGCTCGACGAGGCGGGCGGCTTCGAGAAGGTGTGCAACCGGGAGCTGGTGTCGCTGGCGCGGCTGGAGGACCCGGAGGAGATCGCGGCCGTGCGGCGGCTCGTCGAGCGGCACGTCGCCTGCACGAGGAGTGCGCTCGGCCAGCGGGTGCTGGAGGGCTGGGAGGAGCTGCTGCCGCGCTTCGTGTGCGTGGTGCCGAACGACTACCGCCGCGTCGTCCAGGCCCAGGAACGCATGCGCCGGCGGGGCCTCTCGCCCGAGCAGGCGGAGATGGCCGCGTTCGAGGAGAACGCGCACGACGCGATGCGGGTGGGTGGGACCTAGGACATGGGAAAGCCGACCGGATTCATGGAGTACCCCCGCCAGGCCCCGTGCGCGCGGCCACCGGAGGAGCGGATCAAGGACTGGCGCGAGGAGCACCTCCCGGTCGCCGAGGAGACGTTCCGGCAGCAGGGCGCGCGCTGCATGGACTGCGGGGTCCCCTTCTGCCACACCGGCCAGATCGTCGCCGGGATGGCGTGCGGCTGCCCCGTCAACAACCTCATCCCGGAGTGGAACGACCTCGTCTACCGCGGCCAGTGGGAGGAGGCGATCATCCGCCTCCACAAGACGAACAACTTCCCGGAGTTCACCGGGCGCGTCTGCCCTGCGCCGTGCGAGGGCTCCTGCACGCTGGGCCTGAACCAGCCGCCGGTCACCATCAAGGCCATCGAGTGCGAGATCATCGACCGCGCCTGGGCGAAGGGCTGGGTGAAGCCGCGCCCGCCGCTGGCGCGGACGGGGAAGCGGGTGGCGGTGGTCGGGTCGGGCCCGGCGGGGCTCGCCGCCGCGGCGCAGCTCAACCGGGCCGGGCACGCCGTCACCGTCTTCGAGCGCGACGATCGCATCGGCGGGCTGCTCATGTACGGCATCCCCAACATGAAGCTCGACAAGGCGGTGGTGGAGCGCCGCGTGAAGCTCATGGCCGACGAGGGCGTGCGCTTCCTCACCGGCATCGAGGTGGGCAAGCACTTCGCCGCCTCGCGGTTGACGAGCGACTTCGACGCGGCGGTGATCTGCGCCGGCGCGACGGCGGCGCGGGATCTCAAGATCGAGGGGCGGGAGCTGCAGGGGATCCACCTCGCCATGGAGTTCCTGCGCGCCAACACGAAGTCGCTCCTCGACTCGCGGCACGCCGACGGTCGGTACGTCGACGCCCGGGGCAAGGACGTGGTCGTCATCGGCGGCGGCGACACCGGCACCGACTGTGTCGGCACGGCGATCCGCCACGGCGCCCGGCGCGTGGTGCAGCTCGAGATCCTGCCGCGCCCGCCCGACGAACGCGCCGCCGACAACCCGTGGCCGCAGTGGCCGAAGGTGTACAAGCTCGACTACGGTCAGGAGGAGGCCAAGGCGCTCTGGGGCGAGGACCCGCGGCAGTACGCAGTCCAGACCCGGCGCTTCGTGGGCGACGAGCAGGGGAGGGTGCGCGAGCTGCAGGTGGTCGGCATCGAGTGGCTGCGCGGCGAGGGCGGCAAGCCGCTCGGGCCGCGCGAGGTGGCCGGCACCGAGCGGTCGATCGCGGCCGACCTCGTGCTGCTGGCCCTCGGGTTCACCGGCCCGGAGCGCTCGCTCCCGACCGATCTCGGGCTGAAGCTCGACGAGCGCGGCAACATCTGGTGCCGGGCGTCTTCGCGGCCGGCGACTGCGCGCGCGGCCAGTCGCTCGTGGTCTGGGCCATCCACGAGGGGCGCCGCGCGGCGCGCGGCGTGGACCGGTACCTGATGTACGGGGAGACGGTGCTGCCGTAGCGGGCGGCGGAGCGCCTTCCCGGGGTGCAGGGCGCGCGCCGACGCTCCGCGAGGGTGCAGGGGCGGCGCCACCTGCGGTAGGCTCCCACCCATGACCCCGCGGCACGACCCGGCCGACGGCGCCGGCCGCGCGCTCGCCCGCGCCGGCTTCCTCGCCAGCCTGCTGGCGGTCTTCCTCTGCGGCTGGTTCGCGATGCGGACCGAGGACTGGCGGCGCACCCTGCTGCTCTCGATCCTGGCGCTGGTGGCCGGGACCGTCGCGTCGCAGTTCGCACGCCGCGTCCGCTGAGCGCACCGGCCGGGTGGCGGGGCCGCTAACCGCCGATGCCCATCATGGGCAGGAGCCGCACCAGCCCCGCCGCCGCCTCCTCCATGCGGTGGCGCGGAGCCTTGAGGGCCAGCGCCTCCCGGATCCGCGCCGCGAGCGCCTCGTCGGACAGCCCGTCGCGCATCAGCGCCCCGAGCGGCACCTGCGCCTGCCCGCCCAGGCAGGCCTGGAACCCGCCGTCGGCGGCGACGCGCGCGCGGTTGCACCGGTCGCAGAAGTTCTCGCTCATCGCGCCGATGAAGCCCACGTGGCGCTCCCGCCCCGTCGCGTCGCGCCCTCGCAGGTAGTGGGCGGGTCCCCAGCCGCGCTTGTCGGAGGGCTCCAGCGGCACCCCCTGAGAGGCGAGCAGCTCCCGGATCCGGACCAGCGGGACGGGGGTGCCCGTCGCGAAGGGCATGACCTCGATGAAGCGCGGCGAGGCGCCGCGCTCCCAGGCGAAGCGCACCAGATCCCCCAGCTCGTCCTCGTTCACGCCTGCCATGACGACGCAGTTGAGCTTGAGGTGATCGAAGCCGGCCGCCGCGGCCGCGTCCACCCCGCCCAGCACGTCGCGGAGCCGCGCGCCGCGACCCGAGAGCGCCGCCAGGCGGTCGGCGCGGAGGGTGTCGACCGAGACGTTCATGCACCCCACCCCGGCCTGGCGGAGCGGCCCCGCCAGCGCACGGAGCCGGTGGCCGTTGGTGGTCAGCGCCACCTCCTCGATGCCGGAGGTCTCGCGGACGCGGGCCGCGACGGCGACCAGATCCCTGCGCAGGGTCGGCTCGCCGCCGGTGAGGCGAACCCGTCGCACGCCCAGCCCGGCGAAGAGGGCGGCGAGCCGGGCGATCTCCTCCGCGGTCAGGACCGTGGCGGGATCGTCCAGGTCGGAGGCCGAGCAGTAGCTGCAGCGGAAGTTGCAGCGGTCGGTCACCGACAGCCGCAGGTAGGCGATGACGCGCCCCTGCGCGTCCTGCAGCGGTCCGGGCGCCAGCCGGTCTCCCATCTCCTCCACTCTACCCCGGTCGCGCGCGCGACGCCCGCCGGCCGGCGCCGGGCCCGTCCGCGCGCTGGGCTCCCCCTCCGTGACCACCGCCGCGCGCCCGCCGGCAGCCGGTCCCGGTCAGCGGAGGTGCCGCCGGAGGATCAGGCGCCGGCGAGCGCCTCCAGCTCCCGCTGCCGGGACTCCCACTCGGCGTACAGGCCCTCGAGCTCCGTCCGGGCGGCTGCGAGCGCCTCGACGTGCGGCCGGGCACGGGCGAAGTCCTGGTAGAGGGCGGGGTCGGCCAGGGCCGCCTCGGACGCCCGCTGGAGCGCCTCCAGCTCCGCGATGCGCGCCTCGACGCGCGCGATGGCGTCGCGGACGGGGCGCTCCCGGGCGTGGCGCGCGTTGCGGGCCTCCGCCTCGAGGCGGCGCCGATCGCGCGCCGAGGGCTCGTCGCGGGCCGCGGGCTGCGACGCGACGGATGAGCGTGGATCGCCGGCGCCTCCGGCCTGGTCCCGACTGCGCTCCTGCTCGAGCGCGCGGTGGTGCAGCCAGTCGTCCAGGTTCCCGGGCGAGGCCACGACCGCGCCGTCGCGGACCTCCCAGATGCGCGTCGCGAGCCCGTTCACGAAGCTGCGGTTGTGCGAGACGAAGATCAGGGTGCCGTCGTATCCCCGGAGCGCCTCGATGAGCGCCTCGGAGGAGGCGAGGTCGAGGTGGTTCGTGGGCTCGTCGAGCAGGAGCAGGTTCGACCGGCGCAGCAGGACGCGCGCCAGCGCGACGCGCGCTCGCTCGCCGCCCGAGAGCACGCCCAGCGGCTTGAGCACGTCGTCGCCGGAGAAGAGGAAGCCGCCGGCCACCCCGCGCACGAAGGCCTCGCCCTGGTCGGGGACCACGTCCCAGAGCGTCTCCAGGACCGTCCGGCGCGGGTCGAGCGTCGCGGCTCCGGGGCCGTCGTCGCGCCGCTCGAGGTGGTGCTGGGCGTAATGCCCCGGGATCACCGCGTGGCCCAGCCGCACCGCGCCCCGGTCCGGGGCCAGCTCGCCGGACACCAGGCGGAGCAGGGTGGTCTTCCCGGCGCCGTTGGCCCCGATGATCCCGACGCGCTCGCCGCGGAGCACCTGCGCCGAGAGATCGCGGTAGACGGCGCGTCCCTCGAAGGACTTCGAGACGCCCTCGAGGCGCACCGCCTCGCGCCCCGATCGCGGCGCCGGCGCGAACCGGAAGGAGAGCGTGGCGCGCTGCTCGCGGACCTCCACCGCCTCCATGCGGTCGAGCATCTTCTGGCGGCTCTGCGCCTGGCGCGCCTTGGTGGCCTTGGCGCCGAAGCGGTCGATGAAGAGCTGCAGCTCCGCGCGGCGCGCCTCCTGCCGCCGCGCCGCGGCGTCGAGCCGCTCCTCCTCCTCGGCGCGCTGCCGGCGGTAGTCGCCGTAGTCGCCGGTGTAGGCGCGGATCCCCTCGGGCTCGAGCGCCAGGATGCGGTCGATCTGGCGGTCGAGGAACTCGCGGTCGTGGCTGATGAGGAGCAGCGCCCGGGTGGAGCCGCGCAGGAAGGCGTCGAACCAGGTCAGCGTGGGGACGTCGAGGTGGTTCGTCGGCTCGTCGAGCAGCAGGAGGTCGGGATCCTGGAGCAGCAGGCCGGCCAGCGCGACGCGCATCCGCCAGCCGCCGGAGAGGGCGGCGGTGTCGCGCCGGAGGTCGGCCTGCGCGAAGCCGAGCCCGGACAGGATCCGCTCCGCGCGGTGACGGCCGTAGCGCTCCTCGAGGTGGTCGAGCTCGGCGTGCACGTCGGCGAGCGCCTGCGCCAGCTCGAGCTGGTCGGGTCCCTCGGGGGCGGCGTGGAGCGCCGCCTCCGTCGCGGCGAGCCGCGCCTCCACGGCGGCGCGCCCGGGCACCGACGCGAGCACCGCCTCCAGCACCGGTCCCTCGGGCAGCGCGGCCATGTCCTGCGGCAGGTAGCCGGCGCGCGCCCCGCGCCGCCAGGCGAGCGCCCCGGCGTCGGGCGCGAGCTCGCCCGCCAGGATGCGCAGCAGCGACGACTTGCCGGTGCCGTTCGCGCCGACGAGGCCCACCCGGTCGTGGGGGCCGACGCTGAAGGCGGCGCCCGCGAAGAGCACCTTCGGCCCGTGGGCGAGGGAGAGGCCGCTGGCGGTGACGAGGGACATCGGGAGACGGCCTCTTACCCCGTCCCGGCGGGCGCGACAACGGGGCGGGCGAGGCCGCGGCCTGGCGCCCTGCGCCCGTCACCACACGTGGCGGCACTTCCGGCAGCGCGCCTGGCGGAACAGCAGGTCCGACCCGAGCCCGGTGGGGGTCGCGCAGGCCGGGCACACGAGGTCGAAGAAGGCGAGGGCGCTGCGGCGGCCGAGCGCGACGCCCGCGGCGAAGAGCGGCGCCACGAGGCCGCCCAGCAGCGCGGCCAGCACCACGGGCCGCAGCTCGTGGCGGGCCAGGGCGAGGCCTGCGGTCGCGGCCACCACGATGCCCAGCGAGACGGAGAGGTACCGGGCCCAGAGCCAGGCCAGCCGCGAGCCCCGCGCGAGGCCCGCCACCAGGGCGGCCCACAGCACGCCCGCGAACGCATACATGCCCCAGCCCACCTCGCCGGACCGCGCGAAGCGGAGCGCCAGCGCGACCTGGGCCGCGACGACCACGGAGAGGGCGGCGATGGCGATCCAGACGCTCGGAGGTCGGTGACGTGGCATGGCTCCTCGACGCGGGGTGTGGAGGCGGCGCCCGCCCACCTGGCCGAACCCGGCCCGTTCCCATATCCTGCCGCGATGGATTCGCCCACCCTCCGGGCTCAGGCGCGCCGCGCGGCCGCGCTGCCCGACGACCAGCTCCTGGCAGAGTGCGAGGAGTCCTTCTTCGTCGGTGGCGGGCCGGGTGGGCAGCACCGCAACAGGACGGAGAGCGGCGTCCGGCTCCGCCACCTCGCCACCGGCGCCGTCGTCACCGCCACCGAGCGGCGCAGCCAGGTGCGCAACCGTGGGGCGGCGCTGGCCCGCCTGCGCGAGCGCCTGGCGGCCCTCGGGTGCGAGCCGCGGCCGCGCCGGCCGACGCGGCCCACGCGTGCCGCCCGGGAGCGGCGCCTGCAGGCGAAGGGCCGGCAAGCGCGCAAGAAGGCGCAGCGCCGGGGCGGGCCGGAGGCGTAGCGCCGCGGCGTGGGGTCAGGCCGCGGCCGCGGTGGCCACCGGCGCGACCAGCCCGGTCCGCGCCAGCCGGTCGATCGAGGACTTCACCTCGGGCGCGGTGGTGCCGCAGTCCTGCAGGGCGCGCACCACGTCCGCGATGCTCCTGCGGGCGCCGCCGCGCAGCTCGCCCAGCACCACGCCGTCCAGGGGCTCGAGCCCGAGGGGCGCCGCCCACGACCGCTGGGCGGTCTCGAGCGCGGCGCGACCCTGGGAGCGGCTCACCTGCACCGCGTCGCGGAACTCGGACTCGGCGGCCTCTCCCGCGCTGGAGAGCACGAACCGCTGGCCGCGTGGCCACCTCGTCCCGGAGCGTCGCTTCAGGCTGTCGAGCATCGCGGCGGGAAGAAATGGGCCCAAGGGGCCCCTCGTGTCAATCCCGTGCCCGTGGTCTGGAAGCGGCCTGCCATGGCCCCGGCAGGGCGGCGGTCGCGGGGCGAGGCGGACCACGGAGGCTGCCCGCGGTGGCACCGAGATGGGTAGGGCGTGGCGTCGTCGCGCCGCGCCGGACAGAAGAGACCGGCGATGGTGGAGGGACGTGAGATGCCGCGCGCGGCGCCGGGGTGGGGGAAGGCCCGCGTCCTCGCCATCGGCCACTCGACGCGACCGCTGCGGGAGCTGGTGGAGCTGCTGCGATCGTGCGGCGTGGCCACCCTGGCCGACGTCCGCACGATCCCGCGCTCTCGCCGGAACCCGCAGTTCGAGCGGACGTCGCTGGCGCGGGCGCTCCCGGCGGCCGGGATCCGCTACGTCCACCTGGCGCAGCTCGGCGGGCTGCGCCACGCGCGCAAGGACTCGCCCAACGCGGGCTGGCGCAACGCGAGCTTCCGCGGCTACGCCGATCACATGATGTCGGGTGAGTTCGAGGAGGGGCTGGTCGAGCTGCGGACGCTCGCTCGCGATGGGCCGGTCGCGCTCATGTGCGCCGAGGCGGTCCCGTGGCGCTGCCACCGCTCGCTCATCGCCGACGCGCTGTACGCGCGGGGGGTCACGGTCCAGCACATCGTGGGGCGGGGGCGCTCCCGCCCGCACCGCCTCACGCCGTTCGCCCGCGTCGAGGGGCGGAGCGTCCGCTATCCGGTGGGGCAGGACACGGGGGGCGCGCCGGCGCACCCCCCGCGCTCGCCGGCCTGACGGCTTTCCGGCGCGCTCACGTCCCCACGCGCACGAGCTCGATCAGGGGCGCGTCGTCCGCGCGCGGCGCGTCGAGGTCGACGGCGCACTCGATCACCCAGTCCACCTCGCCCTGCGGGTCCACGATGCGCTGCCGGGCCGCGTAGGTGCGCGGGCCCGTCCGCTCCAGGAGGGTGTTGTGCGGGAGCCGGGCCACCGGGCGGAGGTCGATGGCGGCGTGCTCCGCGTAGTACGGGGCCAGCTCCTGCTCGATGCGCTCCGGCGGCCAGGCCGCGTCCGGCTGGTGCACCGCCCGCGCGGCCTCCTCCCAGCGCCGTCCCCCCAGCGCGACCAGCAGGCGGTGCAGCTCGTTGCGGAGGCGCGCCGCGAAGGCGCGCGGGTCGTCGTCGAGGCGCGGCGGGCGGGCCGGGAGCGCCGCCCGCGCGGCCAGCGGATCCGCCGCCCGGGCGCGGTGGGCGGGATCGCGCATCCGCTCCCACTCGTCGAGCAGCGACGCATCGGCGCCGCGCACCGTGGCGCGCAGGAAGGCCGCCACGTCGTCGACCCGCTCGTCCCGGTACGTCTCCGGCACGGTCTGCACCAGCGTCTTGTAGGCGTCGGCCAGGTAGCGCAGCAGCACGCCCTCGGAGCGCTCCAGCCCGTACTCCCGCACGTAGTCGGCGAAGGTCATGTAGCGCTCGACCATCTCGCGCGCGACCGACTTCGGGCGGATGTTCTCGGTGCCGACCCAGGGGTGGAGCGCCGCGAAGGCGTCGAAGGTGGCGTAGACGAACTCCGCCAGGGGCTTGGGGTACTCGACCTTCTCGAGCTCCGCCATCCGCTCCTCGTACTCGAGGCCCCGCGCCTTCATCTCGGCCACGGCGCGGCCCCGCGCCACGTCGAGCTGCTTCCACAGGACCACGTCGGGGTTCTCCAGGATCGACTCCACCACCGAGAGCACGTCGAGGGCGTAGCTCTCCCGCTCGGGCGGGACGCGCGGGAGCGTGTCGACCAGCCACAGCGAGAGCGTGTGGTGGAGGGAGAAGTCGCGCTGCAGCCCCGGCGCCGGGCGCACGTGGCGCCCGGCGTAGCCCTCGATCGAGCGGAGCTCGACCAGGCCGGCCCGCCGCAGGGTCCGGAAGCGCTCCGCCGCCACCCGGCGCAGCCGGGAGCGTCCGTACGGCGTCTCCGGCGTCTCCCCGACCATCTCCACCAGCCGGCCGTACCCGCCGCCCCGCTGCGCGGTCTCGCTCTGGAGCAGGCCGAGCAGCAGCCCGAAGCCGACCTCGAACCGCGACGCCAGCGGCTCCGGCTCCTTGCCCTGGAGTCGCTCGAAGGTGGCGCGGTCCCAGGGGACGAACCCCTTCTGCGGCGGCTGCCGCTTCACGACCTTCTTCCCGGCCGCCGCCTTCTCGGCCAGGCGGCGGTTCTCGATGACGTGCTCGGGCGCCTGGGCCACCACGTAGCCACGCTCGTCGAAGCCCTTGCGCCCCGCCCGCCCGGCGATCTGGTGGAAGTCGCGCGCGGAGAGGAGGGCGGTCCGCTCGCCGTCGAACTTGCAGAGCTGCGTGAAGAGCACGGTCCGGATGGGGACGTTCACGCCCATGCCGAGCGTGTCGGTCCCCGAGACCACCTTGAGCAGCCCCGCCTGCGCGAGCTTCTCGACCAGGAGCCGGTAGCGCGGGAGGAGCCCCGCGTGGTGGAGGCCGATGCCGTGGCGCACGAAGCGCTGCAGGTCCTTGCCGTAGGGCGTGTCGAACCGCACGCCCTCCAGCGCCGCGCGGATGCGCTCCTTCTCCTCCCGGGAGGAGAAGTTGGCCGACATGAGGTCCTGCGCCCGCTCGGCCGCGGCGCGCTGGGTGAAGTTGACGAGGTAGACCGGCGCCCGGCCGGCCGAGACCAGGTCCTCGAGCGTCTCGTGGAGCGGCGTCTCGCGGTACTCGAACTCGAGCGGCACCGGCCGCGACGCGCTCCGCACCTGCGCCACCGCGCGGCCGGTCCGCGCCTCGATCCCCTGCGCGATGGGCGTGACGTCGCCCAGCGTGGCGGACATGAGCAGGAACCGGCTCCGCCGGAGCAGCAGCAGCGGGACCTGCCACGCCACGCCCCGATCGCGATCGCCGTAGTAGTGGAACTCGTCCATCACCACCGCGTCGGCGCGCGGGCGCGCCTCGCGGATGGCCATGCTGGAGAGGATCTCCGCCGTGCAGCACAGGATGGGCGCGTCGCGGTTGATGGCCGCGTCGCCGGTCATCATCCCGACGCTGTCCGGGCCGAACGCCTCGCAGAGCGCGAAGAACTTCTCGTTGACGAGCGCCTTGATGGGGCACGTGTAGACGGAGCGCTCGCCGCGCGCGAGGGCGTCGAAGTGCAGGAAGGTGGCCACCAGCGACTTGCCGGAGCCGGTGGGGGTCGCCAGGACGACGTGCCGCCCCTCGAGCAGCGCCAGGATCGCCTCCTCCTGCGCCGGGTAGAGCGAGAGGCCCTGGCTCGACACCCAGCCGACGAACGCGTCGAGGATCGCGTCGGCGGAGAGGGTGCGCCCGGCGGAGACGAGGCCGGCGAGCGACGCCGGGGCCGCCGGCGCGGGGGGCGAGGGAGCTTCGGTGGCGGTCGCGTCCGGCACGCGCCACTACGTACCCCGCCCGGCCGGGCGACGCCAGCGCGCCGCCGCGCCCGGCGCGAGCGCGGGCGCGGCGGGGACGGGCCGGGAACGGGAGGACTACTTCTTGACCACGTCGAGGAGCTCGACCTCGAAGACCAGCGCCGCGCCGCCGGGGATCACGGGCGGACGGCCCTCTTCCCCGTAGGCGATGGAGGCCGGGCAGATGAGCTTCGCCTTGCCGCCCACCTTCATCTTCTGCATCCCCTCGGTCCAGCACTTGATGACCTGGTTGAGCGGGAACTCCGCCGGCTGGCCCCGCTTGACCGAGCTGTCGAACACCTTCCCGTCCACGAGCGTGCCCGTGTAGTGCACCTTGACGGTGTCGGTCTCCTTCGGGGTGGCGCCGGTCCCGGCCTTGAGGCTCTCGAAGATGAGGCCGGAGGCCGTCTTCTGGGCCCCCTTCTCCCTGGCGGCCTTCTCCAGGAACGCCCGCGACAGCTCCGTCTCCTTCGCGGTGACCACCTTCATCCGGGCCTGGGCGAGCTGGTTGACCTTCTGCTGGTAGGCCTCCGGCTCGACCAGGAGCTTCTTGCCTCCCTGCGCGTCGTCGAGGCCGCGCTTCACCATCGCGAACTCGGCGGGCGAGAGGCTGAAGACGTCGAGCTGCTTCGAGACGAGCACGCCCACGGAGTAGAGCGTCCTGTCCTCCTCGGTCTTCGGCTCCTGGGCGAGCGACGCGGTGGCCAGCGACGCCACCAGGACTGTGAGGATGAGCCTGGTCATGGTTCCCTTTCGTGAAGGAGGCGAGACGGCGTCCGCCCCCGGTCCTAGTCCTCGAGGGTGGAGAGATCGCCCTCCGGCAGGCCTTGCGCGCGCGCTTTTAGCACACGCCGCATGATCTTGCCCGACCGCGTCTTGGGCAGGGCGTCCACGAACGTCACCTTCTCGGGCCGGACGATGGGGCCGAGGTGCGTGGCGACGTGGGCCTTCACCTCGTCGGCCAGCTCGTCCGATGCCTTGAAACCTTGCCGGAGCATGCAGTAGCAGTGGATGGCCTGCCCC
>JAJYHA010000468.1 GCA_021784995.1 Myxococcales bacterium | reverse complement strand
CCAGGAGGAAGAGGGCCGCCCCCAGCGCCGCCAGGCCCCCGAGGAACGCCCGCGACGCGTCGAACCCCAGGAGCCGGACCTCGGACCAGCTCCGGCCGTCGAGCAGCGCCGTCGCGCGGAAGGCGACCCCGGCGCGCCACGGGAAGAGCAGGACGAGCGCCGGGGAGACGAGGAGCGGCTGGGCGAGCGCCAGCCGCCGCAGCGCCAGCCGCTGGCCCGGGTGGCCCACGCGCCAGGCCCGGATCAGCGCCTCCACGAAGAGCGCGGCGATCAGGGAGTGGACGATCGCCTGCTCGAGGAGATCACCGCAGCTCGCGCTCGCGTGCATGATCGGCGGTGGCGCCCCCACCCCCCTCCGGCCCGCGCCCCTCGATCCGGGCGAGCTCCAGCGGGTGCTCGTGCAGCATCCGCTCCCGGCTGATCTTACCCGTGAACATCGAGGGATCGAAGGGGAAGACGTCGGGGTTGAGGTGGGCGTTGAAGATGTGCCAGATGGTGATGACGAAGAAGGCCATCAGCCCCTCGTTGGAGTGGGCGACCTTGGCCGCCGGGATCACCTGCCCGGGGAAGATCTCGGCGAACCGGACCGGGAAGAAGAGGATGAGCCCGGTGACCACCATGATCACGTTGCCGAAGACCAGCCCCCAGTACTCGAACTTCTGCTTGTAGTCGTACCGATCGTACTGCGGGTGACGATCGGTCAGCCCCAGGTAGTAGCGGAGCTGGAGGATGGCGTCCTCGAAGTCCCGCCGGCTCGGGACCATGATCAGGCCCACGCGCCGGGAGAGCATCGTCCGGGTGGCGTTGGTGAAGTGGGCGGCGGTGGCCAGGCCCAGGACCACGCCCGAGAAGCGGTGGATCCAGCGGGTCCGGTCGATGCCGCCGAAGAGCCCGATCAGCGTCTGCGCCCAGCCGGCCGTGTAGAACTTCTGCGGGAGCCCGGTCAGGCAGAGGAGCACGAAGACCAGCATGGTGGCCAGGTGCTCGACGCGCTGCGCCGCCGAGAAGCGGGTGAGGTCGGTGGCCCGGCTCGCGGGCTCGCTCGCGTGTGGGTCGGTCATGTCATCCCTCTCGCGCCGGGGCGCCTAGCGGTTCGCGACGACGCGCCAGAGGTGCAGCGCGATCTGGAGCACGAGGCCGCCCACCATGAACGGGATCATGATCCGGTAGAAGGTCTGGACGAGCCAGACGAGCGGGGCCCGCTCGAAGGTCGGCTCGTAGTGCGAGAGCCACGCCCGCGGGAAGCTCGCGCTGGCGCCGGGGTGGCAGCGGGCGCAGGTGCGCTGGAGGTTGGCCGCCATCACCGAGGAGCGGGGATCCTCCGGGCGCTGGATGTCGTGGACGCCGTGGCAGTCGGTGCAGACCGCCGCCAGGGGCGCCCCGCTCGCCGCCCCCTCGCGGCGCTGGAGCGTCGCCGACATCCCGTGGAAGTCGGCGAGGTAGGTGCCGATCACCGCGGTGGACAGGCCGTAGCGCGCCATGAGCTTCGCGTCGCCGTGGCAGCGGCCGCAGAGCTCCGGCGTGCGGCGCGCGAGCGAGCCGTCGCGAGGATCGGCGATGTCGTGGGCGCGGTGGCAGTCGGTGCAGACCGGGACGTCGGGGTTCGTCTCGGAGGCGCGGCCGTGGACGCTCCGCGCGTAGATCGCCGCCTCCCGGGCGTGGCACCGGCTGCACATCTGGGAGATGCGGGTGCGGGGCTGGCCGGGGCGGGAGATGTCGTGGGCGCCGTGGCAGTCGACGCAGAGCGCGGCCTTGTCGTTCCCCCTCGACATGACCGCGTAGTGGACGCCGTCGAGGGTCTTCGTGTAGTTGGCGAAGTGGCAGCCCTTGCACTGCTCGTAGTAGGCCTTGGTCACCTCCCGCCGGGTCCGGAAGGTGAGCGAGCCGCTGGCGTGGTCCGCCGTCTTGTCCGAATGGCAGTCGGTGCAGCGGAGGCTCTCCCCGTGGACCGAGCGCGCGAAGCCCGCGGCGTCGACGTAGAGCGAGAGCTTCTCCCCGCTCGAGAGGACGAAGACCTGCGACGGATCGGAGTGGCACCCGAGGCACTCCTCCCGCTCCTCGGGGATCCCTGCCCGGGCCGGACCGGCGGCCAGCGCCAGCATCAGCAGGACCGCATCGTTCCTCATCGTGAACCCCCGCCCTGGGCGCGGCGCGCTGGACGCGCCCGCGCGACGTTGACCATCCGTGCGTCATTCGTAGCAAGGCGCGCGGCGCCGGTCCATCCCCCATGTACCGAGTCTTCTGGGTCTTTTCCCCTAGATCCGGCGCAAACGCTGCCGGAGGCGACGACCTCCCCCGGCGCGCGCGCAAGCCGTGCGGCACGGTGGGTGAACTCGCGGAGGCGCGTCCAGCCGTCGTGCGGCGATACGCCGCTGCCCCGGCGCGCCGGGGCGCACCGGCGGAGCGCGGCGCGGCGCGCCGCCCCGGGCTCCGCGCCCGCGCCCGGACGCTCGCGTCCCGGTTGAACACGCCAGGGATCCTGCTACCTTCGGCGCCGTGACCGACCCGCGCGCCATCCTCCTCGTCCGCTGCCCCGACCGCCCGGGGATCATCGCCGCGATCTCCGGCTTCCTCTTCCGGCACGGCGCGAACATCATCGACTTCGACCAGCACTCGACCGACGACGACGGCGGGGTCTACTTCACCCGCCTCGAGTTCCAGACCGGCGCCATCGACCTCCCCCTCCCCGACCTGGAGCGGGCCTTCGAGCTCGACGTCGCCCGGCCGTTCGCCATGTCCTGGCGCCTCGCCCAGCCCGGCCGCCGGAAGCAGGTCGCGATCCTGGTGTCGCGACACGACCACGCGCTCCTCGAGCTGCTCTGGAACTGGCGGCGGGGGGACCTGCCGGCCGACGTGTCGATGGTGATCTCCAACCACCCCGATCTGGGCGGCGCGGTCGAGGGCTTCGGCGTCCCCTTCTTCCACGTCCCGAACGGCCGCGAGGGGCGCGCCGCGGCCGAGGCCCGGATGGTCGAGCTCCTCGACGGCAAGGCCGATCTGGTCGTCCTCGCCCGCTACATGCAGATCGTCTCCGGCGCCTTCGTGGCGCGCTTCCCCGAGCGGATCATCAACATCCACCACAGCTTCCTCCCCGCGTTCGTCGGCGCCGATCCGTACCGCCAGGCCTACGACCGCGGGGTGAAGATCGTCGGCGCGACCGCCCACTACGTCACCGAGGTCCTGGACGCGGGGCCGATCATCGAGCAAGACGTCGGCCGGGTGACCCACCGGGACGAGGTCGACGACCTGAAGCACCTCGGGCGCGACCTCGAGCGCCGCGTGCTGGCGCGGGCGGTCCGGTGGCACTGCGAGGACCGGGTCATCGTCCACGGGAACAAGACCGTCGTCTTCTCCTGATCCCGCGCCTCCGGCCAGCCGCCGGGCGCGGTCAGGCGCCGGGCCCGGCCGGCGGCGCGCCCGGACCCGCGCGATCCGCGGCCGGCCAGGCGATCGACGCGGCCACCGCGCCGGCGAGCAGGGCCACCACCACGCCGAGCGACGTCCACCGGCCGATCTCCACCCAGCGCGACGCCACCATCTTCCCGCCGACGAAGAGCAGCACCAGGGCGACCCCGTGCTCCAGCCGGTGGAAGCGGTCGACCATCCGCGCCAGGGCGAAGAAGAGCGAGCGCAGCCCGAGGATGGCGAAGATGTTCGAGGTGAAGACGATGAAGGGGTCGAGGGTCACGCCGAAGACCGCGGGCACCGAGTCGAGGGCGAAGACGACGTCGGAGAGCTCGACCATCACCAGGCAGAGGAGGAGCGGCGTGGCCACCCGGCGCCCGGCCTCGACGACGACGAAGTGACGGCCGTGGAAGCGGTGCGTCGCCGGGACCAGCCGCCGGAGGAGACGGAAGGCCCGGTTGCCCTCCAGGTCCGCCTCCTCCGCCTCCTCCCCCCGGAGGAGGAGCTTCCCCCCGGTGAAGATCAGGAAGGCGCCGAACCCGTAGAGGATCCAGGTGAACCGCGCCACCAGCGCCGTCCCGGCCAGGATCATGGCGGCCCGGAGCACGATCGCGGTGAGGATGCCCCAGTGGAGGACGCGGTGCTGGAGCGGGGGCGGGACGCCGAAGCTCCCGAACAGGAGGAGGAAGACGAAGAGGTTGTCGATCGAGAGCGACTGCTCGATGACGTAGCCGGCCAGGTACTCGGCGGCTCGGTCCTCGCCGAAGCGCCACCAGACGAAGGCTGCGAAGGCGAGGGAGAGCGCCGCCCAGACCGCGGTCCAGCCGAGGGCCGCGCCGACGGAGAGGACCCGATCCCGCCGGTGGAAGATCCCGAGGTCCAGGAGGAGGAGCGCCACCACGAGCGCGACGAACCCGGCCCAGAGGGCCGGGGTCCCGACCGTCGGGATCACGGCCGCTCCCGGCCGGCGCCCTCGCGCGCCGGGCTCCACCGGCGGGCTGCGGGCTCGCGCGCCGCCGGCGCGCGACGGGGAGAGAGGACCATGGCCCTCCCCTACCACGCTCGCCGGCCGCCCGCTCGCCGGCGCGCCCCGCCCCGGGGCGCCCGGTCGACGCCGCTGCGATCCCGAGGCCGACCGGTTATCCTCCGGGCATGACCACCCCGAAGGTGACCATCTACACCAAGGAGAGCTGTCCCTTCTGCCACCGCGCCAAGGCGCTCCTCGGGCGCAAGGCGGTCGCGTTCGAGGAGATCCGCGTGGAGGGGCGCGACGACCTCCGCGCCTGGCTCGTCGAGCGGAGCGGCCAGCGGACCGTCCCGCAGATCTTCGTCGGGGAGCGCTCCCTCGGCGGCTTCTCCGACCTCGACGCGCTCGACCGGGCCGGGGAGCTCGATCCGATCCTCCGCGGCGCGGCGCAGCCGTCCGCGAATCCCTGACGCGGCCGGGGCCACCGGGCCGGGCGGCCTCCCGCTCCCCCCCGCGGCCCCGGCTCGCCGCGCGGCCCCGGGGAGGGGGCAGCCATGCTCACCAAGCGGTTCCTCGACCTCACCGCCTCCTTCGGGGCCGACTGGGTCAACTGGGTCCTGGTCGGGACCTCCATCCTCGCGCTCGCCGTGCTGCTCGACCGGCTCGCGCTCTACCTCCGTACGCCGGAGCGGTACCCGGCGCTGCGCGCCGCCCTCGACGCGAGCCTGGCCGGCGGCGAGGTGGGGGCGGCCCTCCGCTCCGTCGAGGGCGACTCGCTGGTGCGCAACGTCCTCCGCGCCGGCCTGCGGCTGGCCGCGCGCGGGGAGCGCGACCCCGCGGCGGTCGAGCAGGCGATGCTCGGCCAGCTCTCCGAGGAGCGGGCGCGCTACGAGGCCCGACTGGCGGTGCTCACCACCATCGGGAACATCGCGCCCCTGATCGGGCTCCTCGGCACGGTGATCGGGATCGTCGGCGCCTTCTACGTCCTCGGCAAGCTCGGCACGGTCCAGGCGTCGTCCAACTCGCAGGTCATGAGCTCCATCGGAGAGGCGCTGGTGACCACCGGGCTCGGGATCACCGTGGCGGTCCCGGCGGTCGTCGCCTTCAACGCGCTCCGGGCCCACGTCACCGCGCGGACCAAGCTCGCGGAGGCGCTCATGCGCACCCTGATCGCGAACCTCGGCCGGCTCCGGCCGGACGACGGCGCGGAGGGCTGACCATGGCCGGGTCCTACGGCGGCGCCGAGGAGGAGCTGATCGGCGGGGTGAACGTGACGCCGATCGTCGACGTCTGCCTCACCCTGCTCGTGGTCTTCATCGTCACCGCCTCCCAGGTGGTGAACCGGAGCGTCCCCGTCCAGCTCCCGCGCGCGGCGTCGGCCGAGGCGAGCCCGCCGGCGCTGGTGACCGTCGCCATCACCGCCAGCGGCGCGGTCCTCGTCGACGGCGCCCCGGGGCGGCTCGAGGACATCGCCGGAGTCGTCGCCGCGGCCCGGGCGCGGGCCGCCGCGGGCGGCGCGCCTGACGGCGCCCCGCTCGCCGGGTTCGTCTCCGCGGACGTGGCGGCCCCCTACGGCCGCTTCGCCGAGGCGGTCGACCGGCTCAGGCTCGCGGGGGTGACCGACATCGCCCTCGACACCCGGCCCGCCGCGGCCCCGTGACCCCGGTCCGGTCCAGCCTCCTCCCCGCGCTCGCCGCCGCGGTCGCCGTGCACGGCGCCGGCTTCGGCTGGCTCCTCTCCCGTCCACCGCCGAGCCCGGCGACCTCGCCGGGGCGCCGGCCGCCGGTGACGGTCCACCTCGTGGTCCACCCCCGCCGCGACGACGCGGCGGTCCCTCCGCCCGCGCCCGCGCCTCGCCCGCGTCCGCGCCCGTCGCCGCCGCGCCCCGCGCCTCGCGTC
>JAJYHA010000211.1 GCA_021784995.1 Myxococcales bacterium | reverse complement strand
CGTGCGGCGTGGAGGTGATCGGGCTCGAGGCGGGCGACGCCGAGGCGCTCGCCGCGCTGCGCCGCTTCGGGCGGCTGGTGGGCGCCCAGCGCAACGCGCCGGGCGCGACCGACCCGGTGACGGAGTGCGCCGTGCTCTACTCGGCCGAGGCCGACCTGTGGACGGGCGGCGACCACCGGGCGCAGCTCGAGCGCGCGGCCGACGCCCTGGCGGCGCTCCAGGTCCAGGCGCCGGTGGTGACGCGCCTGGCGGACGCTCCCACCGACGCGGCGCTCGTGCTGGCCGGGGCGGCGGCGCTCGGCCCGCTGGAGGCGCTCGAGCTGAAGCGGCGCGTGGAGGCCGGCGCCACCGCGCTGGTCTTCGGCGCCGTGGGCGCGGTGGACGAGGCGGGGCGCGAGGCGGCGCCGCCCCTGCCGGCCGGCAAGCCCGGCGGCGCGAAGGTGGGGAACGGCCTCGTGGTGAGGATGCCGGACCTCCCGCCCCCGCGCGCGGGGGCGCCGCTCGAGCCCCGGCCCCTGGAGCCGGTGGCGCGCGCGCTGGGCGCCGCGCTCGGGCGAGGACGCCGCGCCGCGAGCGTCACCGGACGGATGCCCCTCTTCGTGGCGCTCTACCGCAACGCGGAGCGGCTCGACGCCCACCTGGTGTCGCTCGGGTCCGGTCCCGCCCAGGGCTCCACCCTCTTCCTCGGCCTGCACGTGGCCGGCGCCGCGCGCCGGGCCCGCTTCCAGGCCGCGAGCGGCACCGACGAGAAGATCGTGATGAACCCCTCCGGCTGGTCCATCTCCACCGTGCTCCCGGCCTTCGAGGGGTACGCGGTGCTGACGGTCGAGGCCTGACCGGCGCCGCGCGCCACGGTGCGCGGCCTCCGGGCGCCGGTCACCCGAGCGGCCGCTTCACCGGCAGCAGCACGGTGAAGCTGGCGCCGCGGCCGGGGGCGCTCGCCACCTCGACGGCGCCGCCGTGCCGCGAGACGATCCCCTGCACGATGGAGAGCCCGAGCCCGGTCCCCTTGCCGGCGGGCTTGGTGGAGAAGAAGGGCTCGAAGATGCGGCGGCGGACCTCCGGCTCCATGCCCGGCCCGTCGTCGCGCACCCGCGCCGCCACGCGATCGTCCACGAGCGCGAGCTCCAGGACGATCGTCCCGCCGCGCCCCTCCAGCGCGTGCGCGGCGTTCGTCACCAGGTTCACGAAGACCTGCAGCAGGCTGCCGCGGACGCCCCACACCGCGGGCACCGGCGCGAGGCGCAGCTCGATCCGCGCCCCCGCGCCGCGCAGGGCGGGCTCGCACATGCCGGCCGCGTCCTGCAGGATGCGCGGGAGGTCCACCGGCTCGAGCTCCTCGCGCGGCGGGCGCGCGTAGGTGATGAGATCGCGCGAGAAGCGCTGGATCCGCAGCCCGGCCTCCTGGATGCGCTTGAGCTTCTCGAGGTCGGCCGGATCGTGCCCCGCCACCGCGAGCTTGGAGAGGAGCGCCTCCGAGTAGGCCGTCACCGCCGTGAGCGGGTTGTTCAGCTCGTGGACCACCGCCGCCGCGAGCCGCCCCGTCTCGGCGAGCCGCTGCGCCTCCTCGGCCCGCGCCTGCAGCGCGCGCAGGAGCGTCTGGTCCTGGCCGATGAGCATGACCCCCTCCACGTCGCCCGAGGCGCCGTAGATGGCGGAGCTGTTGACGGTGACGCGGGCCTGGGTGCCGTCGGCCACGCCCAGCCGGAGCTCGATCCCGGTGGCCGGCTCCCCCTCGAACGCGCGGTCGAGGAGCGCCTCCAGCCGGGTCCGGTCGCCCGGCGCCACGGTCGAGGCGAGCCGTCCGCCCAGCACCTCTCCCCGGGGCCGGCCGGTGAGCCGCGCCAGCGCGCGGTTCCAAACCATCACCTCGCGTTCGCGGTTGACGACGGCGATGAGCGCGTTCGCGTTCTCGAGCAGCTCCTCGAGGAAGGACTTGAGGTGGTTCACCTCCTCCATCGAGCGGATGATGCGGATGGCCACCGCCGCCTGGTTGGCGACCTGCAGCAGGAGCGGCTCGTCCTCCGCGGGGTCCACCGGCGCGCCCGCCTCGCACTCCACGTTCAGGACGCCGAAGAGGGCCCCCGAGGCGGCCAGCGGCACCGCGGTCGCGCGGTCGCACCCCTCGAAGACGGGCTCGTCCTCGTCGAGCACGGTCAGGCCGGCCGCGACCAGCGCCGGCTCCGAGAGGCCGGTCCGCCGCACGGCGGAGCGGCGGAGCGCGATCCGCTCCCGCGCGCCGGGCCGGAGCCGGCCGCGGCTGTAGAGGGAGGTGAGGGTGAGCGCCTTCGCGTCCAGGAACCGGATGCAGAAGCTCCGCCCGGGGAAGAGCGCCTCCAGCGCGCGCGCCAGCGCCGCCGACAGCACCTCCTCGTCACCGGCCGCGGCCAGCTCGCGAGAGATCTTCAGCAGCGCCTGGATCTGCGCCGCGTCGCCCGGCCGGGTCGGCCCGCCTCGGTCCATCGTGGCGGCAGTCTACCCCGGCCCGCGCCGGCGCCACGCGGCCAGGGCCGCGGCCATCACGTCCTTCACCGGCACGCCCCGCTCCCGCGCGCGCGCGGCGCAGTCGTCGTACTCCGGGTGGGCGCCCAGCACCGCGCCGCCCAGCCGACCCACCTTCACGCGGACCGGCCCGTGCTCGGTCTCCACCGCGACGTGCTCGCGCTCCAGCTCCACGCGGTCGACCGGGCGCACGCGCACGCCGAGGGTGGTGGTCTCCGCCAGGAAGGCGCGCGCCACCGCGTCGCGCCGGTCGTCCGTCGCCAGCGCCGCCAGCACCAGGCCGGGGCGGCCCTTCTTCATCGTGCAGGGGGTGGCCCAGGCGTCGAGCGCGCCGGCCTCCAGGGCCGCCTCGATGGCGCGTGCGACGAGCTGCCCGGGGCAGTCGTCGAGGTTGGCCTCGATCTGCGCCACGCCCCGGCGCTGGGCGAGCGCCTCCTCCGTCTCCGCCAGCGTCATCCGCAGCACGTTGGCGCGGTCGGGCCAGCGCGCGGTCCCCACGCCGTAGCCGGTGCGCCGGGGCGTCATGAGCGGCGCCTCCCCGATCTCGCACAGCGTGGCCAGGATGGCGGCGCCGGTGGGTGTCACCGCCTCGCCGGGCGGGCCGCCGGCCCGGACCGGCCGCCCGCGCAGGATCTCCAGCGTGGCGGGCGCCGGGACGGGCAGCGGGCCGTGCGCGGTGCGCGCCATCCCCTGGCCGAGCTCGGGCGGCAGCGACAGCGCGCGGGGCCAGCCGAGGAGGTCCATCACCACCGCGGCGCCGCACAGGTCCACCAGGGAGTCGACGGCGCCCACCTCGTGCAGGTGCACCTCCTCGAGCGCGACGCCGTGCACGCGCGCCTCCGCCCGGCCGATGCAGTCGAGGAGCGCCAGGGCCGCCTCGCGCGCCCGGGGCGCGAGCCCGCTCGTTGCCACGATCCGCCGGACGTCGGCGAGCCGGCGGTGGTGCGGCTGGGGCCCCTCGGCCACCACGCGCACGTGCGTCCCCGCGAGCCCCTGCGCCTCCGCCTGCGTCACCTCGAGCCGGAAGGGCACGCCGAGCGTGCCGAGCGCCGCCGTGAGAGCGCCCCGGTCGACGCCGCAGTCGAGGGCGGCGGCCAGGAACATGTCGCCGGCGATCCCGCCCACCGGCTCGAGGTAGAGCAGCGCGGCCATGTCTCACTCCCGGGCGACGAGCCCCGCCACGAAGCCGGCCCCGAACCCGTTGTCCACGTTCACCACCGTCACGTTGGGCGCGCAGGAGTTCAGCATCGCCAGCAGGGGCGTCAGCCCGGAGAGGGAGGCGCCGTAGCCGACGCTGGTGGGCACGCCGACGACCGGCTTGCTTAGCAGGCCTCCCACCACGGACGGGAGCGCGCCCTCCATGCCGGCCGCGACGACCACCGCCACCGCGCGCTCGAGGTCGCGGCGCCGCGCCAGCAGGCGGTGCAGGCCCGCCACCCCAACGTCGTAGACGCGGATCGCCTCCACGCCCATCACCTCGAGGGTGACGACGGCCTCCTCGCACACCGGGATGTCGCTCGTACCGGCGCAGCAGACGCAGACGGGCCCACGCACCGGCAGCGCCATCCGGCCCTTGCGCAGCGTGCGCGAGACGGGGTCGTAGACCGCGCCGCGCACCGCGCGGCGCACCGCCCCCGCCTTGCCCTCGTCGAGGCGCGTGACGAGCAGCGGCCCCTTCCGCGCCAGCGCGCGGGCGATGGCCGCCACCTGCGCCGCCGTCTTCCCCTGCGCGAAGACCACCTCCGGCATCCCGACCCGGAGCTGGCGGTGGGTGTCCACGGTCGCGAACCCGCCGAGGCGCTCGTAGGGCGCGCCCTTCAGCGCGGCCACGGCCTCCTCGACGGGCACCGTCCCCGATCGCACCCGCGCCAGCAGCCTCCGCACCCCCCGCTCGTCCATGGGCCTCACCTGTACGCGAACTCGAGGGCGGCGAGGAGCGCCGCCAGGCGGTCCTCCTCCGGCAGCAGCAGGATCAGCCCCTCCAGGTCGGCGGGCGCGGGGGCCGCGAAGCGGGTGGCGAGCGCGACGCGCGACGCCGCGCCCTCGACCAGCGCCTCGAGGCACTCGCGGCCGCCCCCGCGGGCGAGCACGGGCACGCTGGGCAGGAGCCGCTCGCCCAGGCGGTCGGCGATGGCCGACACGAAGGCGCTCCCCACGATGTTCCCCGACTCCATGACCGCGCTCTCCGCCACCGAGTCCCAGGACGAGCCCCTGGGCGCGAGCTCGCCGAGCAGGCGGGCCAGCCGCTGCGCGTCCAGGTCGCCGAGCAGGAGGACGAGGTGTCCGGCGAGCAGCCCCTCCAGCCGCAGGCCCACCATGACCAGCTCGCCCCGGAGGGCGCCCAGGAAGTCGGCGATGGCGCCCGGCCCCCGCCCCACCCAGGCCTCCGGCTCGTCCATCTCCAGCGCGACGTCCAGCAGCCGGCCCAGGGCACCGACCGCGTCCCGGCAGCCCAGGCGGGCGAGCTCGCACAGCGCGCCCACCTCGCGCTGGCTCGGGATGGCGGGCGCGGCGGTCACGCGGCCACCAGCCGGGCGACGTCGAGCACGAACACGGGGCGGCCGCTCGCCAGCACCGTCACCGCGGAGAGCCCCGGCACCTGATCGAAGGGGCGGAGCAGCGGCTTCAGGACCGCCTCCTGCTGCCCGAGCAGCGCGTCCACCACCAGCCCGACGCGCGCGCTGCCCGCCTCGGCCACCACCACCGACGAGAGCGGGCCCTCCGTCGCGGCGCCGAAGCCGAGCAGCCGCCCCAGGTCGTGGACCGGGACCCGGGCCCCCGCCACCGTCAACCCGGCCGGCGCCGCGCCCGGGGCGAGGAGCCCGCCCGTCACCTGCACGGCGCGCTCGACCTTGGCCACCGGCAGGCCGAGCACCTCCCCGCCCACGCCCACCAGCAGGATGGGCTGCACCGCGACCGTGAGCGGCAGGCGCAGGGTCCAGCGCGTCCCGCGCCCGGGCGCGCTCTCCACGTCGAGGACGCCGCCCAGCGCCTCCACCGCGCGCTTCACCGCGTCCATCCCGACGCCGCGCCCCGAGACCTCGGTCAGCTCGCGGGCGGTGGAGACGCCGGGCAGGCAGGCCAGGAGGAGGGCGTCGCGATCGTCGAGCGCGGCCGCCGCCCCGGCCCCGAGGGCGCCGCGCGCCACCGCCGCCTCGCGCAGCCGCCGCGGGTCCATGCCGCGGCCGTCGTCGCCGATCTCGAGCAGGACGCGATCGCCCTCGCGCCGCCCCACCACCGTCACGCGGCCGGCGGCGGGCTTGCCCGCGCGCACGCGCTCGTCCGGCGGCTCCACCCCGTGGTCCACCGCGTTGCGGAGGAGGTGCAGGACCGGCTCGGCGAGCGCCTCCAGCATCGCGCGATCGAGCCCGATCTCGGCGCCCGCCAGCTCCACCTCCACCTGCTTCCCGGTCCTGCGCGCCAGGTCGCGCGCCGCGCGCGGCAGGCGCTCGGTGATGGTGTCGAGGGGCATCATGCGGACCGCCATGAGCCGGTCGTGCAGGTCCGCCACCGACGCGTGGAGCCGGTCCAGCCCGTCGTCGAGCTCGGGGCGGTGCTCGGGCGGGAGCCCGCGGCCGATCTCTCGCAGCCGGGCGCCCGCCAGGATGAGCTCGCCCACCGCGTCGAGAAAGCCGTCCAGGAGCTCCGCCCGGACGCGGACCGTCCGCTCCGGACCGGCGTCGCGGTGCAGTGTGCCGCCGGTGAATTCACCAGTGCCATTGTTCGTGCCGGTAAGCACAAAGGTGCCGTTGTCCAAAGTCAACGTGCCGCCGGTATTGGAGATGGAATTGCT
>JAJYHA010000281.1 GCA_021784995.1 Myxococcales bacterium | reverse complement strand
GCCGACCTCACCGCCACCCACCCCGAGGCGGTGGAGCGGGTCGGCGACTCGGAGCTCTACGTCCACCTCGACCGGCCCTACCGGGCGCTCCTGCTCGACGAGCGCCGCTCCTTCCTCGTCCTGGTCCCGGCGCCCGGCCGCAAGCCGCCCGCCGCCACCCCGCGCGCCGCCTGACGGCGCGCTCCGGGAGGTCAGTCGCCCGACGGCTCCGGCGCGCCGTCGCGGGCGCCGCGCCGCAGCTCCTCGAAGAGCTCCTCGTAGCGCTCCGCACTGTGGCGCCAGGAGTTGTCCTCGGCCATGCCGCGCACCTGCAGCCCGCGCCAGGCGCGGGCGTCCCGGTGGACGTCGAGCGCCCGGCGGAGCGCCGTCATCATGGCGGCCGGGGCGTAGTCGCGGAACTTGAAGCCGGTGCCGGCGCGGTGGCCGTCGAAGTCCTCGACGGTGTCCTCCAGCCCACCGACCGCCCGCACGACCGGGACCGTGCCGTAGCGGAGCGAGTACATCTGGTTCAGGCCGCACGGCTCGAAGCGGCTCGGCATCAGGAACAGGTCGGCGCCCGCCTCGATCCGGTGCGCCAGCCCCTCGTCGAAGCCGATGCGGGCCGCGAGCCGGTCGGGGCGCTCGCGCGCGGCCCGCGCGAACAGGTCCTCGTAGTCGTGGCGCCCGCTCCCGAGCAGGACGAGCTGCAGGTCCATGCCGAGGAGCTCGTGCAGCGACGCCGCCACCAGGTCGATCCCCTTCTGCTCCACCAGCCGGCCCACCATCGCCACCACCGGCACGTCGTGGAGCACCGGGAGCCCCAGCTCGAGCTGCAGCGCCGTCTTGCAGCGGGCCTTGGGGGCGAGCTCCCGCGCGTCGTAGGTCGCCGCCAGGTGCGGGTCGGTGGCCGGGTTCCACGCCTCGTCGGCGATGCCGTTGAGGATCCCGCGCAGATCGCGCGCGCGGTGCCGCAGCAGCGCGTCGAGCGAGCAGCCGTGCTCCGGGGTCAGGATCTCGCGCGCGTAGGTGGGCGAGACGGTCGTGACGGCGTCCGCGAAGACCAGCCCCGCCTTCATGAAGTTGAGCTGGTCGTAGAACTCCATCGCCTCGTAGCGGAACACCTCCCACGGCAGCCCCACCGCCGGCATCAGCTCCTTCGGGAAGACGCCCTGGTAGGCCAGGTTGTGGATGGTGTAGACGGTGCGCACGCGCCGCGCCCAGGCCTCGCCGGCGTGCTCGTGGCGCGCCATCCAGGCCCCCAGCGCCGCCTGCCAGTCGTGCAGGTGCAGCACGTCGGGCGCGAACCCCAGCGCGCGCGGCAGATCGAGCGCCGCGCGGCACAGGAACGCGAAGCGCTGCGCGTTGTCGGGGTGGTCGCGCCCGTGCTCGGCGTAGGGGGCGCGGCGCGACCCGTAGTGGCGCTCGTGCTCGAGCAGGTGCACGTGGGCACCCCCCAGCCGGCCCGACCACAGCCCGGCCACGTCGCCGCGGGCCCGGACCGTGGCCTCGACGCGCCGCAGGTGGTGCGCCGCCGGGTCGATCGAGCCGTACCGCGGCGAGACCACGTGCACCTCGTGCCCGCGCGCCGCCAGGGCCGGCGGGAGCGCGCCCGCCACGTCGCCGAGCCCTCCCGTCTTGGAGAAGGGCGCCACCTCCGACGCGACGAAGAGGATCTGCATGGGGCGCGGCCCGTCAGGTCACCACGAGGCGCAGGAACTCCGCCGCCTCCTCGGGCGGCACCGGGTTGATGAAGAACCCCGAGCCCCACTCGAACCCCGCCACGCGCGTGAGCGCCGGCATGACCTCGACGTGCCAGTGGTAGGAGGGGCTGGGCGGGTCGCGGAGCGGGTTGGAGTGGATGATGAAGTTGTAGGCGGGGCCGCCCAGGGCGCTGCCCAGGCGCTTGACGGTGGAGCGCAGCGCCTCGGCCCCGAGGGCCAGCCGCTCCTTCGGCTCGGCCTCGAAGTTCGACTCGTGGCGCTTGGGCACGATCCAGGTCTCGAACGGGCTGCGCGGGGCCCAGGGGGCGAAGACCACGAACTCGTCGTTCTCCATCACGAGCCGCGCCCGCTCCTTCCGCTCCTGCATGACGATGTCGCAGAAGATGCAGCGCTCGCGGTGCTCGAAGTGGCGCCGCGCCCCGTCGATCTCCTCCTGGACCTGCCGGGGCGTGACGGGGAGCGCGATGAGCTGCGAGTGGGAGTGCTCCAGCGTCGCGCCGGCGGCCGGGCCGTGGTTCTTGAAGAGGATGATGTAGCGGAAGCGCAGGTCGTTGCGCAGGTCGAGGATCCGCGCCTTGAAGGCGAAGAGCAGCTCGGTCACCTCGGCGTCGCTCATGCCGGCGAGGTCCTTCACGTGCTCCGGCGTCTCGATGACGATCTCGTGGGCGCCGATCCCGTTCATCCGGTCGTAGATCCCGCTCGCCTCGCGCTCGAGCTCCCCCTCGATCATGAGGGCCGGATAGCGGTTCGGCACCACGCGCACCCGCCAGCCCGTCTCGTTCGGCCGGGCCTGGGCCGGGCGACCGACGGCGTAGACCTCGGGGGGGGTCTTGTCCTCCTGGCCAGGGCAGAACGGGCAGAGCGTTCCGGACACGCCCTCGCGCACGCGGGGCACGTCGCTGGGGCGCTTGGCGCGCTCGGTGGCGATGATCACCCAGCGGCCGACGATGGGATCCCTGCGAAGCTCGGGCATCGCGTGAGTTAACCGCGCCGGCCGGGCGCCATCAAGCGTCCGTTGCGGCCGGCCCCGGCGTGCGCCGCACCGTCGAGCCGACGAGGGCGGCGAGCGCCATCACGGCCGCGCCGGCCAGGTACGGGAATGCGGGCGAGAAGCGCGAGTAGGTGAAGGTGCCGCTCTCCGGGCCCAGGATGCGTCCCACGGCCGCCGCCGACTGCCCGACGCCGAGCGTCCCCCCCTGCTCCTCGGCGTGGCTGTGGCGCGAGATGAGCGCCGTGATGGCGGGCGAGGAGAACCCGCTGCCCACCGCGAGGGGCGCCGTGGCCAGGAGCAGCCCCCCCAGGCCGTTCGCGAAGGGGAGCGCCGCCAGCGACAGCCCCTGCAGCGCCGCGCCCATGACCAGCAGGCTGCGCTCGCCGAGCCGCTTCGAGAGCGGCCGCACCAGCCCGCCCTGCACCACCACCACCAGGACCCCGATGTAGGCGAAGAGGTAGTTCACGTGGGCGCGGGAGAGGCCGTACCGCTCCTGGACCAGGAACGAGTAGGTGTTCTCCATGGCGCTGAAGGCCAGGATGAGGAGGAAGTAGCAGGCGATGAGCCGCCGGACCCCGGGCCGTCCCAGCCCCTCCGCCAGCGCCGCCAGGCGGCCGCGGTCGCTCCGCGCCCGACGGTGCTCCGGCTCGGGCAGCACGAAGTACGCGGCGAGCCCGTTCAGCGCGGCCAGGGCCGCCGCCGCCAGGCCGGGGAGGCCCAGCGACCAGGAGGAGAGGACGCCGCCGATGGCGGGCCCGAGGACGAACCCGAAGCCGAACGCGGCGCCGATGTAGCCCATGCCGGCGGCGCGCTCCTCGGGCGGGGTCACGTCGGCCACGTAGGCCTGGGCGATGGCGATGTTGGCGGTCGCCGCGCCCGCGAAGAGGCGCGAGATGAGGAGCACGGCGAAGCTGCCGGCCAGGCCGTACATGAGGAACGCCAGCGCGGTCATGGCGATCGACACCAGCAGCACCGGCCGGCGGCCGATGCGGTCCGAGAGCTGGCCCCAGATCGGCGCGAAGACGAACTGCATCGCCGAGTAGCCGGTGGAGAGGAGGCCGGTCCACGCCTCCGGCGCACCCAGCTCCTTGGCGTAGAGCGGCATGACGGGGATGACCATGCCGAAGCCGAGCAGGTCGACGAAGACGATGAGGACGAGGATGGAGAGGGAAGCCTGGCGGCGCACGGGCGCCGAATCTAACCCGTCCGGCCCCGCGCCGCCGAAAAAGTGCGCGGCGCCCGCTAGACCCGCCAGTGGATGCGCTCGAAGTCGCGATCGGGCACCGTCAGCGTGAGGTACCCGAAGCGCGGCAGCCGCTCCAGCTCCACCTCTCCCCGCAGGACGTGCAGCGCCAGCGCGATGCGGTCACCGGGGAAGAGCGCGACGGCCGCGAAGGGGATGGCCATCTCCATCACGCGCGCGAAGGCGCAGCGCCCCACCGGCGTGGCCTCCTTGCGCCCCGGCCGCTCGGCGCCGTCCGCCACCACCGGGAAGGCCACCTGCGCCTGGACGCGGGCGGCGGCCACCTCCACGCGCACGCCGTCGCACGCCTCGCCCGCGTGCACCGGCCCCTCGGCGGGGTCGAGGCGCAGGTAGAGGTGATCCAGGTCGAACCCGAAGCGGAGCGACTCGAACGCCTGCGCCCCCCCGAACATGGCGGCGCGCGACTGGCTCGGCCGGTAGAGGCCGCCCCCCTGCCACTCGAAGTAGGTGGTCTCGCGCCCGTCGATGGAGGGCGTGATGAGGAGCGTGGGCTGGCGCAGCGGCTTCGCCTCGCCCTCGGCGGCGGGGCCGAGGTGCTTGATGGGGTCGAGCGCCTCGGGCGGGAGCGGCGCGCGGATGCGCTGGCAGGCGGTGAGGATCAGGGTGCGGAAGAGCGCGTCGAACTCGGGCGCCAGCTCGGTGTGGAAGTCGTCCCCGTACCACCAGGTCCAGTCCGAGCCCTCCGCCGCGTAGAGGTCGCGCCGCGCGGCCTCGAGCGCCTCGGGGGTCACCCCCTCCGGCGGCGCGGCCTCGGCCCGGGCCAGCGCCTCGCGTGCGCGGCCGAGCGCGGTCCAGGCGCGCCGGTCCTCCTCGTGTCCCATCCAGATGCGGTACGAGGCCTCGATCCAGGAGCCGGAGTGGATGCGGGGGAGGACCGGGCCGTCGGCGTCCGCGGTCGCCTCCGACATCGTGACGGTCTCGATCCCGGGCGAACCCTCGAGCGCCCGGTAGAGACGCTCCAGGAAGTCGTGCCCCGAGCGCGGGAAGTGCTCCCAGGGGTTCTCGCCGTCGAGGAACACGCCCACCGTGGCGGCGCCCCGCTGCCGCTCCGCCTGCCACGCCACCCCGATCGCCTCCAGGTGCGAGACGAAGTCGGCCGCGGCCTCCTCCGCGCCGGTGCGGGCGTAGCTGAAGCCGACCAGGTCCGAGAGGCCGCGGTCCCGGAAGAGCATCCGGATCTCGCCCGCCCCCGACTCGACGCGCCAGGGACGGTAGAGCGCCCCCACGCGCGAGGTCTCGGGCGGGAGCGAGTGGAGCAGCACGCCCTCGTCGCTGGCGGCCCACTCCACGCCCTCGCCCACGAGCACCTGGAGCGCCTCCGGGGAGACGGACCCCTCGGCCGGCCACATCCCGCGCGCGGGCTGGCCGAAGTGCCGGCGGTGCGAGGCGAGCGCCTCGCGGACGTGCCAGTGCGCGTCGGCGGGCCAGGCGAAGCGGGGCGGGAGGGCGATCCCGGGCAGCGCGCGGCGGGCCGCGTCGGTGTCGCAGACGAGCGGGAGGATCGGGTGGTAGTACGGCGTGGCGGAGAGCTCCACCTGGCCGCGCTCCGCCAGCCGGCGCCAGCGGGGCGCGATCTCGGTCACGATCCGGTGCTGCGCCGCCAGGACCTGCGCCCGGTCCTCGTCCGAGAAGGCGCGCCCCTTCGCCACCAGCGCGGCCAGGCCCGGGTCGTCCGCGACGGCGCCGAACCCGAACCAGGCCAGGTTGAAGAGCACCTGCAGGTCCCGGATCTCGTCGTCGCCGAACTCGCGCGCCACGCGGGGCAGATTCACGTAGCGGATGTCGGGGCCGCGCTTCTGCAGCAGCTGCCAGTAGCGCGGCAGCGGCTTCACCGCGGTCTCCCAGTCGACCATGAAGAAGGAGCGGAGCACCGCCTGCCGCTCCTCCGCGGACATGTCGGCCGGCGCCTTCCGGGAGAGCTCCAGGAAGCGGTCCCGGGCCTCGCCCCGCGCGTACGCGTCGAGCTGCTCCGTCAGCACCGGCGTGAAGTTCACCGTGGCGCGGATGGAGGGATGCCGCTCCAGCATCCAGGCCATGTCGTAGTAGGCGCGCGTCGCGTGCAGGCGAACCCACGGCAGCAGGAACTCGCCGCCGGCGGGGTCGCGGTAGAGCGGCTGGTGCATGTGCCAGAGGAAGGCGAGCCGGACCTTGGCCATTCGCGACGAGATTACCCGATCGGCGGCCTCCGGATGATCGTGAGCAGGGCCCCGCCGGGCCGGGTGGCCGCGCGGCGAGCGGCCGGCGACGGCGGGAGGGCCCCCCCCCGGCCTCCGGGCGCCCGTCTACCCGCCGGCGCCCGGCGACGCTTGGATAGGCGGCCTGGATGAGGGCCAGCGAGGCCGGCGCCGCGAGCGCCGCGCCGAGCCCTTGGACGCCA
>JAJYHA010000236.1 GCA_021784995.1 Myxococcales bacterium | reverse complement strand
CGCAGGACCGCCGTCGCGGCCTCCTCGCGCGAACCCGGGACGGCCTCGGAGGGCAGCGGGACGAGCGGCGGATCGAGGCGGACCCCGGGGTCCAGCGCCGCCAGCAGCGCGACGCGCTCGGCGGCCGCCCCGGCGCCGCCGCCCGCGCGCGCCGCGCGCGCCGCGCGGCCGCCGCGGCCCAGGGCCTCCACGTGCGGGGACCAGGGGACGCCGTCGCGCGCCGGGAGGAGGCCGAGATCGAGGAGCGCGTCGTGCAGCTCGTCCGCGTCCCGGACGTCGAGCCAGACCTGGGCCGCCACCTCGCGGACGGCGCCGGGATCGAGCGCGCCCAGGCCCGCCGCGTCGGACGCGGGCAGCGCGCGGCGCACCGCCACCGCGCGGGCGCGCCGCTCCTCGAGCGGCGCGTCGTCGAGGTAGGCCCACGGGCGGGCGCCGACGATCTCGTGCGACATGGGGGAGGGCTCGGGCGTGTCGCGGGCCACGAGCCGCACCTCGCCGCGCTCGAACCGCGCCAGCAGCTCCGCCAGCCCCGGGTAGTCCATCGCCTCGTGGAGGCAGTCGTGCAGCGCCTCGCGCACGAGCGGGTGGTCGGGGATCTCGGCCGGGCCCGGGTGCAGGTCGGCGTTGTCCTGGCAGGCGACGGCGAGCGGGAAGACCGCCGCCAGGAGGTCGTCGCCGCGCATGCGGGCGATGGGCGGCGGGACCTTGCGGCCGCGCACCCAGCGCGGGAGGGCGAGCGCGCGCGTGGCGTCCCACCGCCACCGCACCGGGAACATGGGAGACTGCAGCGCCGCCGCCACGAGCAGCTCGCGCACGCCGCGGGCGTCGATCCGGTCGAGGATCGACTCGAGCGGGAAGCTGTGCTGGGCCCCCAGCGACAGCAGCACCCCGTCGTCGGTGGCGGCCGCCTGCAGCTCGAAGTCGAAGGTCCGGCACAGGCGCTTGCGGAGGGCGAGCCCCAGCGCCCGGTTGGTGCGGGCGCCGAGCGGGGCGTGCAGGACGAGCTGCATCCCGCCCGACTCGTCGAAGAAGCGCTCGGCCACGAGCGTCCGCTGGGTGGGGAGCACGCCGAGCGCCGCGCGGCTCGCCGCCAGGTAGTCGACGGCCTGCCGCGCGCCCGCCTCCGGCACCCCGCCCTCCCGCGCGAGCCAGGCGATCGCCGCGGGACGGTCGTCGAGCCGCGCCTCCAGCTCCTCGCGCAGGTCCGACACCTCGCGCGAGAGCGCGGCGCTCCTCCCCGGCGCCTCGGCGATCCAGAACGGCACGCCGGGTGGCGCGCCGTGCGCGTCCTCGACGCGCACCGTCCCCGCCTCGATGCGCCGGATGCGCCAGGAGGTGTTGCCCAGCAGGAAGACGTCCCCGGCCAGGCTCTCCACCGCGAAGTCCTCGTCGAGCTGCCCCACCACCGCCCCCTCGGGCTCGGCGACCACCTGCACCTGCGCGCCGTCGGGGATGGTGCCCCCGCCGGTGAGCGCCGCGAGGCGCGCCCCGCGGCGGCCGCGCAGCCTGCCGTGGACGGCGTCGCGGTGGAGGAGCGCCGCCGACCGGCCGCGGCGGGTGGCGAACCCCTCGGCGAGCATCGTCACGACCGCGTCGAAGTCGGCGCGCGTCAGGTCGCGGTAGGGCCAGGCCCGGCGGAAGCGGGCCAGGAGCGCCTCCTCGTCCTGGGGGCCGGTGGCCGCCTCGGCCACGATCTGCTGCGCCAGCACGTCGAGCGGTCCGGACGGGACGACGGTCGCCTCGAGGCGGCCCGCGCGCGCGGCGCGCACGAAGGCCGCGCACTCCAGCAGCTCGTCGCGGCTCATGGGGAAGAGGCGCCCCCTGGGGACCGCGCCCCGCCAGTGGCCGGAGCGGCCGACGCGCTGGATCCCCGTCGAGATCGCCCCCGGCGATCCGAGCTGGATCACCAGGTCCACCGTGCCCACGTCGATCCCCAGCTCGAGCGACGCCGTGGCGACGACGCAGCGCAGGGACCCCGACTTGAGCCGCTGCTCGGTCTCGAGGCGCCGGGCGCGCGACAGGCTGCCGTGGTGGGCCGCCACCTCCTGCTCCGGGAGGCGCTGCTGCAGCGCGTGCGCGGCGCGCTCGGCCAGCCGGCGCGTGTTGACGAAGACGATCGTGGTCCGGTGCTCCCGGACTCGCGCCGCCACGCGGTCGTACGTCGCGGCCCACAGCTCGTTTGAGGCCACGCTGGCGAGCTCGTCGTCCGGGATGTCGAGCGCGAGGTCGAGCGGGCGGCGCCGGCCGATCTCCACCACGTCGCACGCGGCGGCCCCGTCGGGCCGGACGCGGCCGGTCCCGACGAGGAAACGCGCGATCTCGGCGATGGGGTGCTGGGTCGCGGAGAGACCGATGCGCTGCGGCCGCGCCGGGAGGAGCGCCTCCAGCCGCTCCAGCGAGAGGGCCAGGTGCGCCCCGCGCTTGTTCCCCGCCACGGCGTGGATCTCGTCGCAGACCACGGTGCGGACGGTCCGGAGCATGGACCGGCCCCGCTCGGCGGTGAGGAGGAGGTAGAGCGACTCGGGCGTGGTGACGAGGACGTGCGGGGGGTGGCGCACCATGGCCCGGCGCCCTGCGGGGGGCGTGTCGCCGCTCCGGACCTGCACGCGGATCTCCGGAAGCGAGAGGCCGCCGGCGCGGGCCGCCGCCTGCAGCTCCGCGAGCGGCGTGGCCAGGTTGCGCTGGACGTCGTTCCCGAGCGCCTTCAGCGGCGAGACGTACAGCACGGAGGTCTCGTCGGCGAGCGCGCCCGCCAGCCCGTCGCGCACCAGGCGATCGAGGCAGGCCAGGAAGGCCGCCAGCGTCTTGCCCGAGCCGGTGGGCGCCGAGAGGAGCGTGTCGTGGCCGGCGGCGATGGAGGGCCACCCCTCCACCTGCGGCTCGGTGGGGGTCCCGAACCGCTCGGTGAACCAGCGGGCCACGAGCGGGTGGAACCGCGAGGGCATCCGGGAGGTTCTAGCGGCTCGCGTGGCGGGGCGCCGCCCGTCCGCGCAGGCGCGCATCGGGGCGTCCCGCCGCGCCGCCCGGCCCTCGTCGCTACCGGATGCGGTAGCGGAGCAGCTTCACCTCGAGCGGACCGTTCCAGAGCCGGTGCGTCACCTGCGGGCGGAGGCGCATCGCCTCCTCCAGCAGCGGGCTGCCCGACAGGAAGATCACGTCCCAGCCGTGCCACCGGGCGAGCGCCTCGGCCATGCCCCGGTAGAGCCCCTGCAGCTTGAGGCGCGCCACGCGGTCGTCGCGTCCCTGGTCCTCGCCTCCGGCGCGCCGGCTCCCGGCGCGCGTGGGGCGCCCGGCCCTTGCGGCGTCCTCGCGCCGGTCGCCGCGGCCCATCAGGCGCTCACCGTAGGGTGGGTTGGTGCAGACGGCGCCGGGCGCGAGGTCCGGCGGGGGCGCCAGGGCGCGGACGTCGCCCAGCTCGAAGCGGATGTCCTGCGCCACCCCGGCGGCGGCCGCGTTGCGGCGGGCCACGTCGAGCGCCTTCGCGAACAGGTCGCGCGCGATCACCGGCGCCGGGCAGGCGGGCAGCGCCGCGTGGCGCGCCTCCTCCTTCATCCGGTCCCAGGCGGACTGCAGCCGGCCCCGGTAGGCGGGCCAGCGCTGGAAGCCGAAGGGCCGGTGGAGGCCCGGCGCCAGGCGGCGGGCCGCCAGGGCGTGCTCGACGGCGAGCGTCCCGGACCCGCACATCGGGTCCACGAAGGGGCGCGCGGGATCGACGCCCCCCAGCGCGAGCACGGCCGCGGCCAGGGTCTCCTTGAGCGGCGCGGGAGTCATCCCGGCGCGATACCCGCGGCGGTGCAGCGGCTCCCCCGCGAGGTCGAGCGCGAGGTCGGCGCCGTCCTGCGCCAGGTGCAGGACGATCCGTACGTCGGGGTCGCGCGGGTCGACGTCGGGCCGCGCCCCGAGGCGGTCGCGGAGCGCGTCGACCACCGCGTCCTTCACCTTGAGGGCGGCGAACCCGGAGTGGGTGATGGCGGAGTCGCGGACGGTCGCCTCCACCGCCAGCGTCGTCCGCGCCGTGAGCCAGGCGGTCCAGTCGACGGCGCGCACGCCGTCGTACAGCGCCGGCGCGTCCGGCGCCGGGAAGTGGCCGAGCTGGAGGAGGACGCGCATCGCCACCCGCGCGTACAGGCAGGCGCGCATGCCCGCCTCGAGCTCGCCCTCGAACGAGACGCCGCCCCGCTCGCCGCGCACGCCGCGCAGGCGGAGGGCGACCAGCTCGCGGCGGAGGGCCCCCTCCGTCCCCTTGGCGCACGTCGCGAAGAAGCGCACGGGCGCCACTGTAGCCCGGGCCGGGGCGCTAGGCGACGCCCGCCGCCGCGCCCGGCGCGACCCCGACGATCTCCATCTTCACGCTGCCCTTCCCGGAGCGCTTCGCGTCGTACATGAGCTGGTCGGCGTGGCGGAGCATGTCGTCGACCGAGCGCGGCGGCGCGACGAAGGTCGCGGCGCCGATGCTGAGCGAAACCGTCCAGCCCTCGCGGTAGGCGGCCGTCGCGAGCGCCGCCCGCAGGCGCGCCACCAGCGCGCCCGCCGTCGACGCGTCGGCGTCCACCAGCAGCAGCCCGAACTCGTCTCCGCCCAGCCGCGCCACCGTGTCCATGACGCGCGTGGCGCCGCGCAGGGTGGAGGCCAGGGTGCACAGGAGCGCGTCGCCCTGGGCGTGGCCGAGCAGGTCGTTGACGACCTTGAAGTCGTCGCAGTCGAGGTAGGCCACGGTCACGGGTCGCCCGGTCCGGCGCGAGCGCTCCAGCTCGATCGCGGCCTGCTCCAGGAACGCCCGTCGGTTCGCGACCATCGTGAGCGGATCCGTGCGCGCCAGCTGCTGCTCGAGCGCCAGCCGCGCCTTGAGCGCCGAGAGCACGATGGCGAGCGCGAAGAACGTGCCGAGCTGGACCGCCAGGTTCCACGCGGCCACCGTGGTGGGCAGCGGCCGCGGGCGCGACGCGTAGTCGCAGGCGAGGTCGGCGAGCGCGCTCAGCGCGGAGAGCGCGAGGCCGGCGCGGAGGGAGACGAACCACGTCACGAAGGCCACCGGCCCGAGGTACAGGAGCGTGAAGGAGAGGTCGGGCCCCGTCATCTCGTCGCCGATCGCGACCGCCGCCGTGAGCGCGAGGCCGAGGCCGACCGCCGTGCCGGGCGAGAGGGAGCGCACCGCGGCTCCCCCCCGGCGGACGCACCACGAGGACCAGCGCACCATCCGGTGCGCCGCCGCGGTGACCGCGCCGGGCGCGGTCGGAGCCTGCGGGTGCGTGATGCTGACGGTGACCCCCGATCCGCCGAGTCATGCGAAACATTGCACGCGGACGGGGCAAGTCAAGCGCCTGGTTCACTTACAGTGTCGGAGTGAAGGCGCACGTGGTCCGAGGTGGGATGCACGGCGGCGTGCGGGCGACGAGGTGGGGACGACGAGGGCGATGTGCGCCTCGCGGCCGCCGCCGGCGCGGTGCGTCACGGTGGCGCGGCGCGGGGCGCGGCGACACCCTCAGGGCACGAGGAGGCGCGCCAGGAGGCCGACGCCCGAGCCCAGGAGGGAGCCCGCCGCGACGTCGAGGGGGTAGTGCGCGCCGAGGTAGACCCGAGAGAGCGCGATGCCGCTCGCCAGGCAGAGGGCCAACGGGCCCGCGTGGGCCGGCTCCCCCGCGACGGCGACCGCCACGGCGAAGGCGGTCGCCGCGTGCCCGGAGGGGAAGGAGAAGGCGTCGGGGTCCTCGGCCAGCGCCTGGAAGCCGTCGATCGCCACGGCGGGGCGGACACGGGCGAGCCTGCGCTTGAGCACCTGGGCCGCGGCGGCGCCGAGGGCCGCTCCGGCCGCGAGGCGCAGCGCGAGGTGCACCGGCGCGGCGCGGGCGGTCGCGAGCAGCAGGAGGGCCAGCGCGGCCCAGCTCCGGCCGTCGCCGAGGCGGGTGAGGAGCCGCGCCAGGCGCGTGCGCCATGGGCCCCGGTAGCGGCGGAGGTGGAGGAGGATGCGCTCGTCGTACCCGAGCAGACGGACGAGGCGCGCCAGGCGCTCCGGCTCGACCGGCACGCCGGCGAGCGCTCCCTCCGCGAGCTCGATGCCACGACGAGCCATCGCCGATCAGCCTACCGCCGGCACCGCGGCGGCGCCGCGCCGCCCCCGTGACATCTCCGTGGCACGCGGACGGCGGAGTGGCCCGTCACGGCGCGAGCAGGAGCAGCCGGCAGGCCATGCCCCCCGGACGGAGGTGCAGGATCTCGGCGGGCCGCGGAGGCAGGTGCCGCTCGAGCCCACGGTCGGGCGCCAGGATGGCGCAGCGCCATCCCGGCAGCCGCTCGAGGAGCAGGGCGAGGGCGCGCCACGCGGCGGCGGCGTCGTCGTGCAGGCGCACGCCGAAGGG
>JAJYHA010000447.1 GCA_021784995.1 Myxococcales bacterium | reverse complement strand
GGCCAGCATCTGCGCCACCTCGGAGAGGGAGGCGTCATCGATCTGCTGCGCCGCGCTGAAGTCGATCGACACCCGGCGAACGGGCGCCAGCAGCTTCAGCGTCGCGCGCAGGCGCCGCGCCTCCTCCAGCCCGAACCGCTTCTCGACCCGCACGAAGGTGGTACCCGATTCCGCTGCCAGCATGAGTCGTCCTCCGGACGCGATCAGAACCGGGAAGGGTGGCGGGATCGTGGAGGAGGGGTTGCGCCGGTGAAACGATTGCCGGCCCGTGACGAAGGCTGGGAGCTGCCCCCGACCGGGGCTCCGGCCCTGGACAGCTCCCATCGTCACGTGGTGGCCGGGTGCTCATCACCGGCTGGCGATGCGCTTGAACGTGCGCAGGGTGGTGGTGTTCGGCGCGAAATCGTCCAGGTAGTTCGACGGGATGGGCGACCCGTGCGAGGCCTGGACGACGGCCGTGCCGGCGTGGGCGGAGACGAGCGATCCGAAGTCGTCCACGTAGTTCGCGGCCACGGGCGAGGAGCCCTCCTGCTGCCCGACGGAGCCGGGAGCGCGCGCCGGAGCGGACGCGTAGCTGGCCGAGCCGAAGTCGTCCACGTAGTTGCCGGTGACCGCGGAGTCGGCGCGGGCTGCGCCGGCGAGGCCGACGATGGCGAAAGCGACTGCAAGATGTGAAGCTCTCATGGTGTTCCCCTTCATTCCGTCGCGGCGTTCATCGCCGCCGACGGGGTGAACATGGTGTCCGCAACCGTTTCCGTCCATGACCTTGTTCGCAATGAAACGTGTCGCGATAGGAAACTGATCGCGCGGTCGGGTCTCGTCATGATCGGGCCATGCCCGCGAGCCCCGAGCATCGTCGCCGCTGGACCGCCGGGCACGCGGTCGAGGTCGCGCTCTCGCTGGCCGCCCTCGCGCTCGTGGCGGAGGTCTTCGCCTCCTTCGCGTCACGAGTCGAGGAGCGTGCGGGCGTGGTGATGCACGACCCGGTCTTGGCGCTCCTCGTCCCGCGCGACCTCACCTGGGTCATCTTCGCCGTCATCTACGCCGCGGTCGTGGCGTCGGCCTCGTCGCTCGCACGGGACCCGCCGGCCCTCGCCCTGGCCCTGCGCGCCTACGCGCTCATGGTCCTCTTCCGGCTGCTCGCCATGTCCGTGACGCCGCTCGACCCTCCGGCAGGAGCGATCCCGCTCCGCGACCCCTTCATCGAGCAGCTGTGGCACGGTCGGACCCTGACGCGCGACCTCTTCTTCTCGGGGCACACGGCCACGCTCTGCGTGATCACCTTCACCGCGCGCCGGCACCGCGCCCTCTTCGCGGCGGCGACGACCGTGGTGGGTGCCTGCCTGCTCCTCCAGGCGGTCCACTACACGATCGACGTGCTGGCCGCGCCGCTCTTCTCCTACGCCGCCGTCCGCCTGGCCCGCGCCGCCAGCCGGCCCGCGGTGGTGCTGCGTCGCGCACCCACCGCGCTCGCGTCACGTCGGGAGGAGGGGCGCTCCGGCGCTCGCCGTGCGGGATGAGACACCGCCACGGGTGGGCGCGTTCGTGGCTGGCGCGACGGCGGGTTCGGGCTATGATGCCCGCCACCTGCCCCTCGAGCGGGCGGGAGGGGCCCGGCCCGGGGAGAGAGACGTGTACAAGCACCTCATCGTTCACATGGACGGCGGCGAGCGCGCCGCGGAGCGCCTCGCCTTGGCCGTGAAGCTGGCGCAGCGGTTCGGCGCGCGGCTCACCGGCCTCTTCGCGGAGGGCCAGGCGTGGGGTCCGAAGCTGCGCCGCAGCAAGGCGCTCCATCCCTACGCGCGATCGCTCAAGGCGGCGGCGGCGCGGTTCGAGCAGGCGGTGCGCGAGGCGCGGGTCGAGGCCGACTGGTGGCGCGTGCCCGACCACGAGATGGACGTGGGCGGGATCGCGGCGCGCTTCTGCCGCTACGCCGACCTGGCCGTGCTCGGCCAGGCCGACCCCGAGGAGGGCCGCTTCCCGGAGGACCTGCCGTCGCAGGTGTTGCTGGAGAGCGGGCGGCCGGTCCTGCTGGTCCCGTCGGTCGGCCACTACGGAGACACGGGGCGGCGCGTGGTCGTCGCCTGGGACGGCAGCCGCGAGGCGGCTCGCGCCCTGAACGACGCCCTGCCGCTCATGAAGGATCCGGAGCAGGTGCTGGTGGTGGACCTCAAGCCGCGGAGCCTGGCGCGCTCGCGCAACGAGTCGCAGCAGGCCGACGTCCTCCGCCACCTGAAGGCGCACGGGATCACGGCCACGCGCGAGCGCGTGCTGGTGGACGAGGGGCGCGCGCGCGACACGGGTGTGGACGTGGTCAACCTCGTGCTCAACAGCAGCGCCGACCTGGGCGCCGACCTGGTGGTGATGGGGGCCCGCGGCCGCCACGGCGTGCCGTTCCCCCGTCCCGGGCGGACCACGCGCGAGAGCCTGGCGTCGATGGTCGCGCCCGTGCTGCTGTCACACTGAGCCACGGCGCGCGGCGCTCGCGCGGATGCGGTGTCTCGAGTCGCGCCCGGACAGGGGCGCGTCCGGAGGAGGGCCGCGCGCCCGCCCGGCCGCTTCACGGCGTCGGCGGCTTCGCCTCGCCGGAGGGCGCGCCGCCCTGGGCACGCCGCTCCACGTCGTCGATCGTCTGGCCGAGGTCGTCCAGCGGCCGGTCGAAGTCGTGGCGCTTCATGACGGTGCTCGGCTGGATCCGCTCCCGGATCGAGTGGACCGCCTCCTTCACCAGCGTCACTTCCTTCTCGATCAGCTCACGCAGCATGGCGGCATCCTCCCCGTCCCCGCGCCTCATTGTGCGCGCGTGCCGGTGCGCGCTCGCCCATCCCGCGTGGGTGCGACACGGTTCCACACCGGCGGGCTCGGAGGGGTGCGCGGAGGCTATGATGGCCGTGAATGGCCGACCCTGGTGGCCCCGCGCTCCGGCGGACCAACGTCGAGCGGCTCGCCGCGGCGCCCTTCGACGTCCTGGTGCTGGGCGGCGGCATCAACGGCGCGGTGGTCGCGGCGGCCCTGGCGGCGCGCGGCGCCGCGGTGGCGCTCGTCGATCGCGGCGACTTCGCGGGGGTTACCTCGCAGGCCTCCTCCAACCTGGCCTGGGGTGGGATCAAGTACCTGGAGGGCTGGGAGCTCGGGCTGGTGCACGAGCTCTGCCGGGCGCGCAACCAGCTCCTCCGCGCCTACCCGGCGAGCGTCCAGGAGATCCGCTTCTACGCCTCGCACGAGCGGGGCTTCCGGCACGGCCGCCGGAAGCTGTGGCTCGGCGCCTGGCTCTACTGGGCCATCGGCCACTGCTTCACGCGCCCGCCGCGGCTGCTCTCGGTGGACGACATCGGACGCGAGGAGCCGATCGTCGACCCGGGGCGGCTGGACGGCGGCTTCGAGTACTCCGACGCCTACTTCCACGACAACGACGCCCGGTTCGTCTGGGGCTTCGTCCGCGGCGCCCTGGACCACGGCTGCATCGCCGCCAACTACGTGGAGGCGCTCGACTCGGCGCCGGCCGACGGCGCCTGGCTGACCCGGGCGCGCGACCTGACGACGGGGCGGCCGCTCGCGATCCGGTCGCGCGTCCTCGTCAACGCGTGCGGCCCCTACGCCGACGCCGTCAACGCCGCCAGCGGCGTCCGGACCGGCCACCGCCACCTCCTCTCCAAGGGCGTCCACCTGCTGGTGGACCGGCTCACGCCGAACCACCGCGTCCTCACCTTCTTCGCCGACGACGGCCGGCTCTTCTTCGTGATCCCGATGGGGCCGCGGACGTGCGTCGGGACCACCGACACCCCGGTGGACTCCCCGGAGGTCCGGGTGACGCCCGAGGACCGGCGCTTCGTGCTCGACAACATCAACAAGCGGCTCCGGCTCCCGCGGCCGCTCGCCGAGGCAGACGTCATCGCGGAGCGCTGCGGCGTGCGCCCCCTGGCGGTCGACGCGGCGGGGGCCGAGGTGGCCGACTGGATGCAGCTCTCGCGCCGGCACGTGGTGGAGACCGACCGCGCCCGGCGCCACGTCACCGTCTTCGGGGGCAAGCTCACCGACTGCCTCAACGTGGGCGAGGAGGTGAGCGCGGTGGTCCGGAGCCTCGGCGTCGCGCTGCCCTTCCCAGCCGCGCCCTGGTACGGCGAGCCGCACCCGGCCGTGCGGGAGCAGTACTTCCACCAGGCGCGCCTCATGCGGCTGGACGACCGGACGGCTCCGCGCGCGTCGGAGCCGCTGTCGAGCCGGCTCTGGCGACGGTACGGCGCGGGCGCCCTGCCCATGCTGGACGCGATCCGCTCCGACCCGCGCATGGGCGAGGTGATCATCGAGACCAGCGAGTACCTGCGCTGCGAGCTCGACGAGGCGGCGCGCCGGGAGATGGTGGTGCGCCTCGACGACTTCCTCCGGCGGCGCTCCAAGATCGCCCTGGTGGTGCCGCACGAGGAGATCCGGCGCGCGGCGGGGCTGCGCGAGGCCTGTCGCATCCTCTTCGGCGACGAGGCCGACGCGCGGATCGCCGAGTACTTCGCCGGCGACGGCGCGCCCCACGCCCCCGGCGCGTGAGGATCAGCGCGGCCGGCGGATGGGGTCGGTGTCGAACGAGCCCGGGGGGCCGGCCGCCTCGGCCGCGGCGACGAGCCGCGGATAGGTGGCGCGCATGGCGGCCTCGATCTCCGCGCCCGGGAGGTCGTCGAAGAGGCCCCGATCGCGCACGTACTCCATGTGCCGCTGGCCGCGGGCGTCGTAGGGCTGGAGCAGCGAGTCGGCGGTGCCGTCGAACTCGAGCGGGAGCACGCCGAACCGCCGGCACATCTCGATGTTGAAGGCCGGCGTCGCCTTGACCCACTGCCCCTCGAGGAGCATGGCGACGTACCCGTGCCAGACGAACAGGTCGGTCCCCGTCAGCTGGAGCAGCCGCTCGGTGGCGAGGTGGTTGCGCACGTCGGCGAAGCCGAGCCGCGCCGGGATGCCGGCGCCCCGGCAGCAGGCGGCCAGCAGGACGGCCTTGGGCACGCACCAGCCGGCGCGCGCCTCGAGCGTGCGGCTGGCGGCGAGCCGGTCCGGCGTGACGTGGAACGCGTAGGGATCGTACCGGATCCCGTCCCGCACCGCGTAGTAGAGCCGCCGCGCCCTCTCGCGCGGCGGCCCCTCGCCCGCCCACCGGCCGACGAAGGCGGCGACGGCCGGATGGTCGTGGTCGAGGGCCGGGGTGCGGGCCAGCGTCTCCGGTGCGTGCTCCATCGCGTCGGGCTCCCTTGCCGGGCAGGTCGCGTGAAGCCCGCCCGCCGAGGTGATACCGCCGCTCCGCCTCGAGCGCCACCGCCGGGCTCGGATCGGCTCTATGCTGTCCCGATGGACGAGGCGGTCGCGACGTGCCCGGTCTCCGTGGCCATCCACGTGGCCCGGAGCGACGAGGCGGGGGCGCCCCGCTAGGCGGCGCGGCCATGCTGCGCGCGCGCCTGCAGATCGTCGGCGCGGCCGTGCTCTGGTCCACCGGCGGCGCGGCCATGAAGCTGACCGGCCTCTCGGGCTGGCAGCTGGCCGGGGGCCGGTCGCTCCTGGCGGCCGCCTTCATCCTGCTCGCATTCCCGGCCGCCCGCGCGATGCCCGACCGGCGCGTGCTGGCCGCGGCGGTGGCCTACGCCGGGACCGTCGTGCTCTTCGCGGTGGCGAACAGGCTCACCACGGCCGCGAACGCCATCTTCATCCAGGACGTCGCGCCGCTCTGGGTGGTGCTCCTGTCGCCGGCGCTGCTCCGCGAGCGCCCGACGCGCGGGGAGCTGCTCTCGATCCCGCTCTACGGCGCCGGCCTGGTGCTCTTCTTCCTCGACGACCTGTCGGCCGGGCAGCTGGCCGGGAACGTGGTCGCGCTCGGGTCGGGGCTCGCCTTCGCCTTCTGCATCGTCGGCCTGCGGCGGGTGCGCGGCGACGCCATCGCGGCGGTGTCCTGGGGCAACGTCGTGGCGGCCGCCGCGGCGCTGCCCCTCTGGCCGTCCGGCCCGACCGCCGCGCCTCGCGACCTCGCGCTGCTCGCCTACCTGGGCGTCTTCCAGCTCGGGCTGGCCTACGCGCTCTTCGCGCGCGGCGTGCAGCGCACGCCGGCCGTGGAGGCCTCGCTGCTCTGCCTCCTGGAGCCGGTGCTGAACCCGGTCTGGACCTTCCTGCTGATCGGGGAGCGCCCCGGCCCGTGGGCGCTGGCGGGCGGCGGGATCGTCCTCGGGGTCACGGCCGTGCGCACGCTGCTCGCCGCCCTCTCGTCGCGCGGCCCCGCCGCGGTCCCGCCGCCGCCCTGACGGCGCGCGGCGCCCGGCGGGCCGGTGTCACCGCGCGTGGGTGAGGAGCCCGAGGGCGATCCAGAGGGCGGCGCCGAACCCCACCACGCCCACGAGGATCTCGGCGGTCGCGCGGCGCGATCGCCGC
>JAJYHA010000309.1 GCA_021784995.1 Myxococcales bacterium | reverse complement strand
CGATCTGCGGTAGTCGGCGGCCCCGAACACGGCGGTCCCGGCCACGAGGACGTTCGCGCCCGCCGCGGCCACCGGACCCACGGTGTCGGCCTTGATCCCGCCGTCCACCTCGATGTCGAGCGCCGGCCGATGCGCGGCCGCGAGCTCGCGCAGGCGGCGGACCTTCGCCGTGCAGGCCTCGATGTAGCGCTGCCCGCCGAACCCCGGGTTCACCGTCATGAGGAGGACCATGTCGCAGTCCCCCAGCACCCACTCGATCGCCGACAGCGGGGTGGAGGGGTTGAGCGCGACCGCAGGCCTCGCGCCGGCGGTGCGGATGGCCTGCAGCGTGCGGTGCAGGTGGGGGGAGGCCTCGGCGTGGACGGAGATCAGCGCGGCGCCGGCCCGGGCGAATGCGTCGACGTACCGCTCGGGCTCGACGATCATCAGGTGCACGTCGACGGGCAGCCGGGTCACCTTGCGCACCGCCTCGACCACCAGCGGCCCGACGGTGATGTTGGGGACGAAGCGCCCGTCCATCACGTCGACGTGGATCCAGTCGGCGCCGGCCTCCTCGGCTGCCCGCACCTCCTCCGCCAGCCGGCCGAAGTCGGCGGAGAGGATGGACGGCGCGACGCGGATCGGCGGTGGCATGGTGGCATTGTAGCGCGTCCCCCGGCGGCCGGTGCGGTCCGGCGCGCCCGGGCAGGCCGGCGTGCGGTGGGGAGTGCGTCGCGGCTACGGGGAGCCGAGCACGAGCCGCGCGGCATAGAAGCCGTCGCAGCCGCTGCGGCTGGGGAGCGTCAGGAGGTCGCCCTCGGCCGTGAGCAGCTCGGCCGGGAAGGCGCGTGGCGGCGGGAGGCGCGCGAGCGCCGCTGCGGTCGCGCGGGCCACCACCTCGGGCCCCTCGGCGCGCGTCAGGGAGCAGATGGAGTAGGTCACCGGCGCGCCGGCGCGCGCGTACCGCGCGCAGGCGTCGAGGAGCCGGTGCTGCAGCTCCGCCATGCGCGCCACGTCCGCCGGCGTGCGGCGGAGCTTCAGCTCGGGGTGGCGGCGGAGCGTCCCCAGCCCGCTGCAGGGAGCGTCGACGAGGACCGCGTCGAAGCTGGCGAGGTCGAGGCCGGGGACGGGCCGCGCCGCGTCGGCGCAGAGGACGCGCACGCGCCGCGCGAGCCCGCGCCGGTCGGCCTCCCGCCGCAGCTCCTCCGCCTTGCGCGGGTGGAGCTCGACGGCCACCACCTCGCCCCCGGGCCCGAGCGCGTCGGCCAGGTGGAAGGTCTTGCCGCCGGGCGCGGCGCAGGCGTCGAGCACGCGCGCCCCCTCGCCGCGCAGCGCACCCAGCGCGTAGAGCGACACGAGCTGGGCCGCCTCGTCCTGGACCTGGAACGGGAGATCGCCGGCGGCCTGCGCGACGAGGGCAACCGGCGCGCCCCGCACGGTGACCCCGTCCGGCGACCAGCGCGTAAGCGCGGCCTCGACGCCCGCCGCCCGGAGCCTCGCCACGAGCGGATCGCGGAGGGGGGAGCGCAGGGTGAGGGGCGCCGGCTGGTTCATGGCCGCCGCCAGCGCCAGCGCCTCCTCGGGGCCGAACCAGGCCACCCACTCGGCGGCGAGCCAGGGGGGTAACGCCTCGGCGGCGGCGACGTGGTGGACCGGGTCGGAGGCGAGCGGGGGCGGTGGAGGCGCGTGCGGATCGCGGGCCAGGGCGCGCAACACGGCGTTCACGAAGCCCGCGGCGCGGCCGTGCTGGACTGCCTTCACCAGCGCGACGGTCTCGGCCACCGCGGCGTGCGGCGCCGTGCGCAGGTGGAGGAGCTGGTAGGCGCCGAGCCGCAAGGCCACGCGGGCCGCCGGGTCGAGCTCGTCCAGCGGCCGGCGGGCGTGCGCCGCGACGGCCGCGTCGAGCGCCAGCGCGCGCCGGAGCGTGCCGTACACGAGCTCCGTCGCGAGCCCCACCTCGCGCGCGTCCCGCGCGCCGGCGCTCTCCAGGGCCGCGTCGAGCGCACGCGAGGCGAACGCGCCCCCCTCCTCGACGCGCAGCAGGACCCGGAACGCGACGGCGCGCGCGTTCATGTCCCGAGCACGGCCGCGGGATCGGGCAGGCCGCGGCGCACCTCGTCGGCGCTCATCCGGCGCTTCCCCTCGAGCTGTACCTCGAGGAGGCGCAGCGCCGATCCGTCGCCGCAGGCGATCACCCAGCCCGCCTCGGCCGGGAGCGGTCGCCCGGGCTCGAAGGGGGTCCGGGCCCCCGGGGGAAGCGGCTCGGCGCGGTGCACCTTCAGGAGACGGCCGGCCACCGTCGTGAACGTCCCGGGCCAGGGCGTGAAGCCACGGATGCGCGCGGCGAGGCGCGCCGCCGGCAACGTGAAGTCCAGGCGGCCGTCATCCTTCTCGAGGAGGCGCGCCGTGGTCGCCAGCCCGGAGTCCTGCCGGACCGGGGTGATGCGCCCCGCCGCGAGCAGCGGCAGCGCCTCCACGAGGGCCTCCGCGCCGAGCGCGGCCAGGCGCACCGCCATCGTCTCCGCGGTCTCCTCGGCCGTGATTGCGGTGGCGCGCTGGAGGAGGATGTCGCCGGTGTCGAGGCCGGCGTCGACCTGCATCACGGTCACGCCGGTCCAGGCGTCGCCCTCGGCGACCGCCCACTGGACGGGTGCGGCGCCACGCCAGCGGGGTAGCAGCGAGGCGTGGACGTTGACGGCGCCGAGCGGCGCGAGGGTGAGCAGGTCCTCTCCCAGGATGCGGCCGAAGGCCACCACCACCAGGACGTCCGGCGCGAGCCGGCGCAGCTCGGTGGCGAGGCGGCCGTCGCGCACCTTCTCCGGCTGGAGCACCGGCACGCCGTGCGCGAGCGCCCAGCTCTTGCTGGCCGGCGCGCGGAGCTCCTGGCCGCGGCCGGCTGGACGGTCGGGCTGGGCGACCACGCAGAGCAGCTCGTGCCCGGCGCGGTGCAGCGCCGCGAGAGGCGGGAGCGCGAAGGCGGGAGTGCCGAGGAACGCGATCTTCACGCGCGCTCCCTTCAGGCCTGTCCGCCGGCCTTCTTGCCCGCGCGGCCCGATCCGGGTCGCTCCTTGGGATCCCACGCCGACGGCAGCACGCTGAAGGGGAGCACCTTGGCCAGGATGGGCAGGAGGAGCATGCCGCCCGGCGCGGCGAAGATGGCCAGCGCCGGCACGGCCTTGGCGAGGTCGATGAGCTGCAGCTTCACCTTGCGCTTCTCCTCGCCGGTGAGCGCCTTGCCGGAGGCCGCCTTGGCGACGAGCTGGCCCAGCTCCCCGGTCTGGCGGAGCTCCTTGACGATCGCCTCCAGGTTGTCGGTCACGGTGTCCGCGACCTTCTCCATCATCTGGTCCGCCACGTCCTCCCACTCGCTCGCCAGGTTCGCCCACTCCTCGGGAGACTCGGCGACGGGTTCGAGCCAGCGCTGCCCCGCGTGGAGCTCCGTCGCGTCGGCCTGGAGCGCCGCCACCTGCTCGGGCGGGATCTGCGCCTCGGCGGCGAAGGCCTGCACCACCTCGGCGCGCGCTGGTGACGGCTGGCCCGCGGCGAGCTCGGAGAGGAGGAGCTGCTCGAGGAGGAAGGCCCGGAGCCGGACGGGGCAGGCACGGGCGAGGTCGGCGGCGCTCCGCGGGGTCCTCACGCCCGCGCGCGCGTCGCGCGCGGCCTCCCTGGGGAGCCCGAGCCGCGCCACCTGCGCCAGGGCGATGCGGCGCCGGCGGACGTCGAGGGCACCCGACGCGGAGGCGATGGTGGCCAGCGCCTCCACGAGCAGGGCGACGTCGTCCGCAGCCAGCTGCCAGGCCTTCCGGGCATCGGACAGGTCGAAGCGGCCGCCCGCGTAGTAGGAGATTGCCAGCCGAGCGAGGTGCCGGCGCTGGATGCAGAGGGTGCCGGGGCGGAGCGGCAGGCCGTGCTTCGGGTCACCGGCCGGATAGCCCCGCGCCTTGAGCAGCGCGCCGGACCGGATCAGCGCCTTCCTCACTGCGGCCGGATCGCCCTTCCCGTGCGCCGCCGGGTCGGCGTCGCGGGCCAGGTCGAAGAGGCCGCAGCCCGCGGCGAAGAGGGAGGCCAGCTCGGCCCTGCGCCGCTCGACGTCGAAGGGCGCCCCGTGGACGAGGGCGATGTCGAGGAGGAGGCCGATGTGCCCCTCGACGGGGCCCAGGAACGAGTCCTCGGCGGGGGCTGCCGTCGGATCGAGGAGCTTCCGCCGCAGCGAACGCACCAGCAACGTCAGCGCACGCGCCTCCAGGCCCGGCCCCTCGGGGTCCGCGCCACGGAGCTCGATGGGAAGGCGAAGGAGCGCCGCCGCCGGATCGTAACCGACGAGGGCTGCGCCGACGAGATCGGCCAGCCAGGCCTTGTTCCCGATGTCCACGCCCACGCCCTTCCATACTAGCGCGGCCACGGGCACGATGGCGTGCCCGGTGCGCCGGCTCGCGCGTGGATCACTTCACCGCCTTGACGCGCGGCTTCCTCTCGGGGTCGGCCTCCTCGACGGGCTCCGGGACCGCCGCCGGGGCCTTCTTGACCCCGAAGCGCTCGAACAGCCTGGCCTCCACCTGAGCCAGCACCTGCGGGTGCTCGCGCAGGAAGGTCTTCGTCTGCTCGCGACCCTGGCCGATGCGTTCGCCGCCGAAGCTGAACCACGTGCCGCTCTTGTCGACCACGTTCTCCGCGGCTGCGAGGTCGAGCACGTCTCCCTCGCGGCTGATCCCGTGGCCGTACATGATGTCGAACTCGACCTCCTTGAAGGGCGGCGCGACCTTGTTCTTCACCACCTTGACGCGGGTCCGGTTCCCGATCACCTGCTCGCCGTCCTTGATCGCGCCGATGCGGCGGATGTCGAGCCGCTGCGAGGCGTAGAACTTGAGCGCGTTGCCGCCCGTCGTCGTCTCCGGGTTCCCGAACATCACGCCGATCTTCATCCGGATCTGGTTGATGAAGATGACGATGGTGGAGGACTTCGAGATGGTCCCGGTGAGCTTGCGGAGCGCCTGGCTCATGAGCCGCGCCTGGACGCCCATGTGCGCGTCACCCATCTCACCCTCGAGCTCCGCGCGCGGGACGAGCGCGGCGACGGAGTCGACCACGAGCACGTCCACCGCTCCGGATCGGACCAGCGTCTCGGTGATCTCCAGCGCCTGCTCGCCCGTGTCCGGCTGGGAGATGAGCAGGTCGTCGGTGCGGACGCCGAGCTTGCGCGCGTAGGCCACGTCGAGCGCGTGCTCGGCGTCGACGAAGGCGCAGATGCCACCCGCCTTCTGCGCCTCGGCGATGGCGTGCAGCGCGAGGGTGGTCTTGCCCGAGGACTCCGGACCGTAGATCTCGATGATGCGGCCCCGCGGAAGCCCACCCACGCCGAGCGCGATGTCGAGCGAGATGGAGCCGGTCGAGACCGCCTGGACGTCCTTCACCAGCGCCTCCTCGTTGCCGAGGCGCATGATCGAGCCCTTGCCGAAGGCCTTCTCGATGGACGAGACGGCCAGCTCGATCGCCTTCTCCTTCTCCGCTCCCACGGGCATCCTCGTCTCCTTGCGACGCGTAGCCGCGTCGTTCTCCGCGTTCACCCCTCTGTACCAGCGCCGGCTGACAGCACGGCCGCACGAACCCTGAACGGATGTATACTGAACGAACGAGCGGAGGTCAATCTTCGTGACGGAGCTGCCGGGGAAGGCGCTGCGGGGCGGTAGCCGGGGCGTCGGGTGGTTCCGTCACGTCCGCGGTGCCGCGGTGCCGAGGCGCGGTCGCGCCAGCGCCTCGTACCGTGGACCGTGCGGCGACAGGTGTGAGCGGAAGAGGACCGCCTCCTCGACCGCCCAGCGGGCGGAGGGTCCCTCCGCGCAGCGCGCCAGCGCAGCCGCCAGGCCCGGGACTCCCCGCGGGTCGCGCGCGCGGCCGAGCGTGAGGTGCGCGGCGAAGGGGCGCGTCTCGGAGGCGTAGCCGAGCGCCGCGAGCCGCCGGCCCAGGTCGGTCGCCAGCCCGCCGAGGACCTCCAGCTCGCCGCCGACACCGGCCCACAGGACGCGCGCCCGTCGGCCGCTCGGGAAGGCGCCGGCGCCGTGGACGTCGAGGTGGAAGGGCGGGGTGGCGGCCGCGGCGGCGGTGAGCGCCGCCTCGACGGCGGCCCTGCGCTCCTCGGGGACGCCTCCGAGGAACTGGAGGGTGAGGTGCACGTTCTCGGGCGCCACCCACCGCACCTCCGCGGCGGCGGCGCCCGCCGCACGCCGCAGCTCGGCCTGGAGCGCGAGCAGACGGCGCCGGATCGGCTCCGGCGGCGCGAGCGCCACGAAGAGCCGGAGCGAGCGCGACGGCGCGGGATCCACGCCGGAGAGGGTTACTCCACCGTCACGCTCTTGGCCAGATTCCTGGGCTGGTCGACGTCGGTGCCCTTGAGGTCGGCCACGTGGTAGGCGAGGAACTGGAGCGGCAGGATGGAGAGCAGCGGGGAGAGC
>JAJYHA010000330.1 GCA_021784995.1 Myxococcales bacterium | reverse complement strand
GGGCGGACGGGCGCTGGTGCGCGCTCCTGCGGCGTGCTCTCGCGCGGCGCCGCGGAGCGGGACGGCGCCGCTCCCTCCGGATGGGCGGGGCGCACCGCGCCCTGCGGGCGGACGGGCGCTGGTGCACGCTCCTGCGGCGTGCTCTCGCGCGGCGCCGCGGAGCGGGACGGCGCCTGCGCCGGCGGGCGGCCCTCCCGGGGAGCGGACGCAGGGCCGGGCCTGGCGACCACGCCAGGGCGCGCAGGCTCGTTCCTGACCGCCGGCGGAGAGCCGGCGGGCCGTGCCGCGGGCCCACGCACCGGATGGCCGACGCCCCGGTTCGCGCGTGCCTCCGGCCGGTAGATCGGCACCACCCCCGACCGCGCCGCGCCGTGGGCAGCCGCCGGAGAGGAGACCGGCAGGAGCCTGACCGGTCGGAGCTGCCTGCCGATGCGCTGCTCGACGATCGGGCGCGCCGGACCGCCCCAGGCCGGGCCGCGCGTTCCGTAGACGGCGGCGCGCGGCGGCGCCGGCCGCGTCGCGCCGAAGAGGCTCCGGACGCGGGCGTCGCCATAAGCGATCTGGCCGACCGGCACTCCCACGAACCGGCGGCACGGGACGAAGGTCCACCACGAGTAGACGGCGGGATAGCTGGTCGCGTAGACGGAGAAGCCTGGCCCCAGCGGCGCCCAGCCCACGTAGTCCGGGCTGTAGCGCCAGGTCACCCAGGCCGGCGCCCACTGGTAACCAGGGATCCAGACCCACCCGTAGTACGGGTCGAGCGCCCAGCGGCCGTAGTGATAGGCGGCCCATCCCCAAGGCTCGGCCGACACCCATAGCCATCCCTGCTCCGTCCACTCCCAGCGGCCCTCGTGGTAGGGGCGCCAGCCAGGGCCGACCGCGGTGGGGCGCCACACCGGGCCGTAACTGCCGAGCGTCATCCAATCGCCATACTGCGCCAGCGGCTGCTGGAAGGTGCCGAGATCCATCGCCACGCCGCCGCCGCCCGCCTCCACGGGGAGCCCGACCTGCGCGCCCGGTCCGTACTCCGGCTCGTCGGGCGGGGGCTGCGGCGGCTCGACCGCCCATCCACCCTCGCCGTCATCCCACTCGGGCTCGTCGTCCGCCAGCGCCGGCGCCACCAGCGCCATCACCGCGAGCGCCGCGATCAGCTTGCGAGTCATGGCCGCTCCTCCGTCCCCGCTCACGGGGACGACGTCCGGATGAGGTGATTCCTTCACCCTGCCCGGGAGGACACCGCGACCCTGACCCGCGGCCCCGTGATCCCGCACGGTTGCGCCCTGCGCCACCGGAGCGCCGGGTGAGGCGAGGTGGACGACGTGCCTCCGCGAGCGGGCGGCGCCCGTGCGGTCGCGCTACGCCAGCTTCTTCTCCTTCTCGAAGGAGAGGAGCGGCGGCTCCTTGTTCAGGATCACGCCCTCCGTGATCTTGCACTCCTTCACGCCCTCCCGGTAGGGCACGTCGTACATGATGTCGAGCATCGCCTGCTCGAGGATGGCGCGGAGGCCGCGCGCGCCCGACTTGCGCCGCATCGCCTCGCGCGCACACGCCCGCAGGGCCTCGCGCGTGAAGGAGAGCTTCACCTTCTCCATCTCGAAGAGCTTCACGTACTGCTTGGTGAGCGCGTTCTTGGGCTGGGTGAGGATGGTGACGAGATCCTCCTCGCTCAGCTCCGAGAGCGTGGCGATGATCGGCACGCGCCCCACGAACTCCGGGATCATGCCGAACTTCACGAGGTCGGTGGGCTCGATCTTCGCGAGCAGCTCGCCCAGCGTGATGTCGTCCTTCCGGTCGATGCGCGCGCCGAACCCCAGCCCCTTGACGCCCACACGGCGCCGGATCGCCTGCTCCACCCCGCAGAAGGCCCCCCCGACGACGAAGAGGATGTTCGAGGTGTCGACCTGGATGTACTCCTGCTGGTTGTACTTCTTGCCCCCGCGCGGCGTCACGTTCGCGCGCGTGCCCTCGATGATCTTGAGGAGGGCCTGCTGCACGCCCTCGCCCCCCACGTCGCGCGTCGGCGACGGCGTGTCACCCTTGCGCGCGATCTTGTCGATCTCGTCGACGTACACGATCCCGCGCGACGCCTTCTCCACGTCGTAGTCGGCGTTGTGGAGCAGGTTCTGGATGATGTTCTCGACGTCCTCCCCGACGTACCCGGCCTCGGTGAGGCTGGTGGCGTCGGCGATGGTGAAGGGCACGTTGAGAAAGCGCGCCAGCGACTGCGCCAGCAGCGTCTTGCCCGATCCCGTGGGGCCGATGAGCAGGATGTTCGACTTCTGGAGCTCGACGTCCTCCGCGGCGTTGCGGCCCTGCCCGGGCCGGGAGGGGCGCGCCGCCTTCCGGGTGTAGACGCGCTTGTAGTGGTTGTAGACGGCGACCGACAGGACCTTCTTCGCCCGGTCCTGGCCCACCACGTAGTCGTCGAGGAAGCTCTTGATCTCGGCCGGCGTGGGGAGGGACACGGCCGGGCGGCCGTCGTCACGCTCCGCCTCCTCCGCGATGATGTCGTTGCAGAGCCGGATGCACTCGTCGCAGATGTACACGGTCGGCCCTGCGATGAGCTTCCGCACCTCCCGCTGGCCCTTGCCGCAGAAAGAGCAGCTCAAATTTCCATGGTGGTGCTCTTTGCGGCTCACGCGTTCCCTCGGGCCCGAATGTTACACCAAAGACACCGGCCCACACAGCCGACGTCCCGTCCCTTCGAATATAGACGGACCCCGGCGGCGTCGCCGCTTCCGGGAGGCTCCGCGCGGTCTCAGGCTCCGACGAGCCCGGCAAGATCCGCGGCGACTCGCCGCGCGACCTCGGCCAGATCGCGCGGCACCCCGCGCTCCTGCGCGCAGGCCGAGGCGACCCGGTGCGCCAGCGCGGCGAGCTTGCGCAGCCTCTCCTCCTCGGGTGCCGCCGGAGGCGGTGGAGGTGCGCCGTAGCGATCGGCGAGCTGGCGGCTCACCGAAGCAGGGGTCGCGCCACGCTCGAGCACGCCATCGCGCAGCTCGCGCCAGCCCTCCTCCGGCAGCCGCCCGGCCGCCTCGGCTCGAGAGAGGATGTCGATCACCTCGAACGAGGGGACCGGGCGCGGCGCGCGGTCGGCGTGCTCCACGAGCTCCGGCTCGTGGCGCTCCATGAAGCCGTAGCTCGCGGTGAGCTTCTCGGCCGTGTGCTTGCGGATGAAGAGCTCCTTCGTGCAGTACACGTCGAAGCTGCCGTGCCCCCATTCGCGCCACAGCGATTCGCGCCGCACCTGGGTGAGCAGGCGCCCCAGGTCGACCCATGAAGACTTGAACCGCCGCGCGGACTCCATGACCCGGCGGCGCATCGAGCCCTCCGGCAGCTCCTCGATGCGGGACTGCAGCTTCTCCGCGGTCGCAGGCATGACGCGGGTGTCTATCTCCCTGCCCTGACACCCCGGCCTCGGATCGATCGCCCGCCCGCGACCCGACCTCAGCGCCGCCCGACGTGGAACGAGAGCGAGACGACGGGGCGCTGCCCCTCGAACGGGGTGAACGACCAGCGTCGCAGCGCGGCCAGCAGGCACTCCCGGAGCGCACCGGAACGGAAGCGCGGGTCGTCGATCCAGAGCGCGGCGACCTTGCCGTCGTTCCCGACGGCGAACTCGATGGGGATCTCCCCGGTGAAGTCGCCCGACCGCTCGGCCTCCTCGCGGAGGCAGGGCGCGAGCGACTCCTTCGACCGGGCCACGGTCTGCTCGACCAGGGCCGGGTCGTATCCGGTCGCCACCAGGGCGGGGGCGCCGCCCGGCGTCGCCGGCGCGCGCGCCGCGGGTCCGCCCTCGCGTGGCTCCCCGCGCCCGCGCGGCCGGCCGTCGCGCCCCGCGTGGGCGACCTCTGGAACGGCGATCTCGCCGCCGCGGCTCGTGCCCCCGGCGACGCGCGCAGACCCGATCGTGACGGACAGCTCGAACCCCTCCAGCAACGCGCTGCGCCGCTCCCATGGCCGCTTCAGCGCCAGCGCACCCACGGCGGTGACCACGATCGCCACCACGCCGCCGATGGCCAGCAGCGCGACCGCCCAGCGCCCCGCGGACCGGGTCCGCTCCCGCGCGCGCATCGATCGCGCCTCGGCCTCCATCCGCGCGCGGGCCTGCCACTCCTCGAGCCACGGCCGGAGCTCGGCCACCTCCGCCAGCGGCCGCCACGGCTCCGCCTCCCGGCGCACCCGGGTGGTCGAGGTGACGGCGCCGCTCGCGAGCAGGGCGACGATCCCCGCGCCACGCACGGGGCCGAAGACCTGGCCATCGCGCTGGAAGAGCCACTCTCCGGTGAGGGACGGCCCTCGCGCCGCCGGACGCTCCTCCAGGCGAGGCACGCTCGCGGGTTCGGTCGGCTCCGGCACTTGGCGTTTCGGGCTGGATCGGCGGGTGGGAGGCGTGCTCAAGTTAGCACGCCGTGGAGAAGCGCCGTTACGCGCTGCGTGTCGCCTATCACGGTGCGAGCTTTCGCGGTTTCCAGCGCCAGCCGGGGCTGGTGACGGTGCAGGGCGCACTCGAGGCGGCGCTGTCGCTCCTCGGCACACGCGTTCGGCTCGAGGTCGCCGCGCGCACCGACGCGGGGGTCCACGCCGTCGGGCAGATCGTGACCTTCTCGGCGCGGACCGACGTGGAGCCGGTGGCGCTCCGGGCCCTCGTCAACGCGCACACGCCCGAGGGCCTGCTCTGCCTCGACGCGGCCCGGATCGGTCCCGGCCTGCACGCGCGCGCCTCCGCCCGCTCGCGAACCTACGTCTACCTGCTCGGCTGGCCTGCACCGCGGGAGGTCGCGGGCTACGCCTGGAGCCTGCCGGACCTCCGCGCCTTCCCGGAGCGGCCCTCGGCCGTGCCCGACCTCGCGCGGATCGCCGCCGCGCTCCAGCTGGCGGTCGGAGAGCACGACTTCGGCGGGTTCGCCCGCCCCGGCGAGCAGACCGCGCGCAGGCGCCGGGACCCGGACGCGACGGTCACGACGCTGCTGCGCGCCTCGGTCGTCCCCGCGGAGCGGGACCGCCTGGCCGCGATCGTGCTGGAGGGCCGGTCGTTCCTTCGCGCGATGGCGCGCCACCTCGTCGGCACGGCCGTCACCGCCGGGGTGGGCGCGACGGACCCCTCTCGCGTGGCCGACATCCTGGCCCGGCCCACGGCTCGCTATCGAGGCGTCCGCGCGCCGGCCTGGGGCCTCACGCTGGCGACGGTGAGCTACCCTCGCCAGCTCTTTCCCTGAGCGCCGCGCGCGCGTACAGCTCCTCGAAGACGTGAAACACGGGGACCCTGCCGGGTGCCGGAACCGAGGCGGCCCGCTTGACCAGGCGCAGCCGGGCGATCGGCCGGCGCTCGATCTCGAGAGCGGGGCTCACTGGCGCTCCTCGCCGTCGGCTCGCAGGTGGTTGTACTTGACGAGCAGGTCTGCCACCGCCTCACGGAGGTAGTCCGACTGACGGATGCGCGTGGTCCGGGCGAGTTCGCGAAGCTGGCCCGCGAGCGACGGGGGTAGCCTCACCAGCATGGGCTCCAGGCGTGACGTCGAGCCGTTCACCGCGTGCTGCATCATCGGGGGCTGAAGGTTCATGTGAGTTATCTCCCTCATGTGTTTACCTTTGCCCACACGCTACCACCCGATACTGTCGAGTCAAAAAAAGAGCCCCTCGCCGGGGGCGAAGGGCCTGGTGAACCCGGGGCTGTGAGGGAGCTGCGATGGACCCGGGCCCCGGTGCGGCGTCCATCCCGACCGAGGGCCCGACGGCAGGCGCGGGCGCGCCCGCCGGGCAGAAGCGGGCCTACGGCGGCGGCGGGCGCAAGCCCACCAGCTCGTTCATGCGCCCCGACCGGAACGGCTCGAGGTCGAGCACCGCGAGAGGGAATCCAGCCCCTCGCACCGCCGCCGCGATCTCCTGGCGGCGGCTCCAGGCCCGGTCGAACTCCTCCGCGGCCACCTCCACGCGACCGATGTCGCCGTGGTGGCGAACCCGGAAGCTGCCGATGCCGAGGGCGCGGATCCCCGCCTCCGCCCGCTCCACCTGGCTGAGGCGCTCCGGCGTGACGGGCGTACCGTACGGAAGGCGCGAGGCCAGGCAGGCCATCTGCGGCTTGTCCCAGGTTGGGAGGCCGAAGGCCTCGCTCCAGGCGCGCACCTCGGCCTTCGTGAGTCCCACCTCCGCCAGAGGCGAGCGCACGGCCCGCTCCGCCGCGGCGCGGTGCCCGGGCCGATGGTCGCGCCGGTCGTCGGCGTTGAAGCCGTCCAGGATGGCCGCCAGCCCCTCACAGCGCGCCACCTCCTCGCAGAGCCGGTAGAGCTCGCTCTTGCAGTAGTAACAGCGATCGACGGGGTTGGCGGCGTAGCGCGGATCCTCCATCTCCTGGCTCGCCCGCTCGACGTGCCGCACCCCGAGCTGCGAGGCCAGCCGGCGCGCCGCCTGGCGCTCCGCCTCGGGCACGCTGGGCGAGTGCGCCGTCAGCGCCATCACCCCCTCCCCGAGAGCACGGT
>JAJYHA010000341.1 GCA_021784995.1 Myxococcales bacterium | reverse complement strand
CCATCCGGTTGGAGAAGCCCCACTCGTTGTCGTACCAGGCGAAGACCTTGGCGAAGGTGTCGCCGATGACGAAGGTGCTGGTCGCGTCGAAGATGGAGGAGTGCGGGTTGCCGTTGTAGTCCACCGAGACCGTCGGCGCGTCGGAGTAGGCCAGGACGCCCTTCAGGCTCCCCTCCGCGGCCGCCTTGAAGGCTGCGTTGATGCTCTCCACCGTGGCCGCCCGCTCGAGCTCCACCGTGAGGTCCACCAGCGACACGTTGGGGGTCGGGACGCGGACGGCCGTGCCGTTCAGCCTCCCCTTGAGCTCCGGGATGACCTCGGCCACCGCCTTCGCCGCGCCGGTGGTGGAGGGGATCATGGAGAGGGCCGCCGCGCGGGCGCGTCGCAGGTCCTTGTGCGGGAGGTCGAGCAGGTTCTGGTCGTTCGTGTAGCTGTGGACCGTGGTCATGAGGCCGCGCCGGATGCCGAAGCCCTCGAGGAGCACCTTCGCCACCGGCGCCAGGCAGTTGGTGGTGCAGGAGGCGTTCGAGACGATCTTGTGCTTCGCGCGGTCCAGCTTCTCGTGGTTGATCCCGTAGGCGATGGTGATGTCGGCCCCCTTGGCCGGGGCGGAGATGAGGACGCGCGGGGCGCCCGCCTTGAGGTGGCCCTCCGCCTTCTCCCTCTCCGTGAAGAGCCCCGTGCACTCGAGCACCAGATCGACCTTGTTGGCGGCGTGCGGCAGGTCGCCGGGGTTCTTCACCGCCGTGATCTGGATCTCCTTGCCGTTCACGACGATGGACTTCTCGGTGGCCTTCACGTCGGCGTCGAGGACGCCGTGCACCGAGTCGTACTTGAGGAGGTGGGCCAGCGTCCTGGTGTCGGTGAGGTCGTTGACGGAGACGAACTCCAGGTCCCTCTCGCCGCGCTTCAGCGCGGCCCGCACGATGCAGCGTCCGATGCGACCGAAGCCGTTGATAGCGATGCGCGCCATGTGCGGATCTCCCGAAGCGTTTGAGTGGATGGCCTGGACGTCGTGAGGCGCGTAAGGTACTTGCCCCGGGCCATCCAGTCAACGGAAACGCGGGCGAAAATAGCCAGCAAGGACGCCGGGTTTCGGCGCCGCGGGGGCGGCCGGAACGTCGCAGCCGACGGCCTTCTAGGCCGTCGCCCTCCGCTCGCGTGCGGGGTCGTCCTGCACCGCGGCCGCGGCGCTCGCGTCGCGCAGATCCTTCGTGACGAGATCGATGAGCTCGGTGCTGAGGCCGAGGATCTGGTTCGCGGAGTAGCCGTTGCCGCGCAGCTCCTTGAAGAGTGACTTGGCGAGGATCTTGGTGGCCTTGTTGTCGAGCACCGTCGGGACCATCATGGTTCGCCTCCTGCCGTCACCTGAGCACGCCGCCCACGTCGTGGAACCATGGGACACATAGCAACGGCCGGGCCATCTTGCGGGGGAACCCCCGGGATCGCGCCATGCCGTGATCTCGGACACTTGCCAGCATCGCCAGCGGCCGACCGGCAAAGGGCGCGAAGCGGTCTTCGCACTCTCCGCCCGCCGGGGCCGTGAAAGCGCGTAGGTTCCTTCGCATCCGGGCGAGCGTCCGCCCGAGGCCGGAGTCCCGAGCAGGATCGATGCGTTACCGGGTTCAGAACATCGCCGTCGGGCTCGAGGTGAGCGAGGAGGAGATCGCTCACCGGGCGGCCGACCGCCTCGGGATCGAGCGGGCGGCCCTGCGAGAGGTGGTGATCGTTCGCCGCTCACTCGACGCCCGGAGGAAGGGCCACCCGCGCTGGCTGGTGAGCGCCGAGGCCGAGGTGGAGGGATCCCTCCCCGCCCTGCCGCGCGACGTCGCCGTGGTGGCGGCGCCCGGGCCCCCGCCGGCGGCGGTGCGGCCGCCCGCCCTGCCCCCCGTCATCCTCGGTGCCGGTCCGGCCGGGCTCTTCTGCGCGCACGCGCTCCTGGCGCGCGGCGTTCGCTCGGTCGTGCTGGACCGCGGCAAGCAGGTCGGCCCCCGGCGGCGCGACGTCGCCCGCCTGATGAGGTCCGGCGACCTCGATCCCGAGTCGAACATGAACTTCGGCGAGGGCGGCGCCGGCGCCTACACCGACGGCAAGCTCGGGACACGGATCCACCACCCCGCCGTCCGCGAGGTGGTCGAGCTCTTCGCGCGTCACGGTCGGGTGGCGCGGATCCTCTCCGAGGGCAAGCCGCACGTCGGCTCGGACGTCCTGCCCGGGGCCATCTCGGCCCTGCGCGAGGAGCTCGAGCTCGGGGGGTGCACGTTCCACTGGAACGCCCGCGCGATCGACCTGGAGGTCCGCGAGGGGCGCGTGCGCGGCGTCGTGCTCGCCGACGGGCGCACGCTCGCCTGCGAGCGCCTGGTGCTCGCCCCCGGGAACAGCGCGCGCGAGCTGTTCGAGCTCTTCGCCGCGCGCGGCTGGCCCGTCGTGGCGAAGCCCTTCGCCGTGGGCTTCCGGGTCGAGCACCCGCAGGCGCTCATCGACCGGATCCAGTACGGCCCGGCCGCAGGCCACGCCTCGCTCCCACCGGCGGACTACCGGCTGGCCGACAACCCGGAGGTCGAGGGGCAGCCGCGCGGCGTCTTCTCCTTCTGCATGTGCCCCGGCGGCGTGGTGGTCCCGACGCCCACCGAGCCGGGGATGCAGTGCACGAACGGGATGTCGAGCTCCGCCCGCAGCTCTCCCCTCGCCAACGCGGGCGTGGTGGTCGCCGTCGGGCCGGCCGACTTCGAGGCGGAGGGGTTCCGGGGGCCGCTGGCGGGCCTCGCCTGGCAGCGCAGGTGGGAGGCGCGCGCCTTCGAGCTGGGCGGCGGTGGCTACCACGCCCCGGCCCAGCGACTCACGGACTTCCTGGCCGGACGCCCCGGTCGTCCGCCCGCGGCGTCGTCCTACCGCCCGGGCCTCGCTCACGCCGATCTGGAGCTCCTCTACCCGGAGCGCCTCCGCCGCGCGCTGCGCGCCGGGCTGCGCACCTTCGACCGGCGCATGCGAGGGTTCGTCACGGACGAGGCGGTCCTGATCGGGATCGAGTCGCGGACCAGCTCGCCCTGCCGCCTCGTGCGCGGCCCCGACCTCCAGTCGCCGTCGCTGCGCGGCCTCTACCCGGCCGGCGAGGGCGCCGGGTACGCGGGCGGGATCGTCTCCTCCGCGGTGGACGGGCTGCGCGTCGCGGAGGCGATCTGCGCCGAGCTGGGTCCCGCATGAGGCCGCGCGCCCGCTACGAGATCCGGAGCGCCGCCGGCCAGGAGCTGATCTGCCCGTCGCTCGCCGACCTGCACGCGCTCTACGCGCAGGGGTTCCTCTCGGACGACGACCTGGTCCGGGTCCAGGGCTCGCCGCGCTGGGTGCGGGCCGGGGACCTGCCGGCCCTGCGGGGCGTGCGCGAGATGCGGCGCGACGCGCGCAAGGTGCTCCTGCTGCTCGTCGCCGCGATCGTCCTCGTGCTCGCCTTCGCGCTCCTGCTGCGCGGGGCCCGCTGAGCGCCGCGCGCGGCCGGGCCGGCGCGCTACGTCCCGCTCCGTCCGTACGCGTCCTCGAGCCGCACCACGTCGTCGACCTCCGGCGTGGAGACCTCGAGGACGTCACAGTCGGTGACGGCGATCATCCGGTGCCGCGTGCCGGGCCGCACGTGGTAGCTCTGGCCCACCTGCAGGCGGTGCTCGCGGAGCCCGCCGCCGGCCTCGCCGAGCGCCAGCACCATCTCGCCGCGCCAGAGGTGGATCGTCTCGTCCTTCCGCTCGTGGTACTGGAGCGAGAGCCGGTGGCCCGCGTTCACGTGGAGGAGCTTCCCCACGTACCGATCGGTCTGCGCCCACCAGAGCTCGTAACCCCACGGCTTCTCGACCCGCTTCGGCTGCTCGAACTGGCTCATGCCGGGAGGCTAACGCCTTCAGCGCATCGCCGTCACGATGCCGTGCACGCCCGACCGGCCGAGCGCGGCCACCTGCCGCCGCGCCGCGTCCTGCGTGTCGAAGGAGCCGACGAGGACGCGGTACCAGCGGCCCTTGCCGGGGATCTCGGCCGCGACGACGCGCGGGTTCCGGCCGGCGAGCCGCCGGGCCAGCCGCTCGGCGTCCGCGCGGTGCGGCACGGAGGCGACCTGGACGGTGTAGGCGCCCTGCCGGGCCTTCGCGTCGTGGCGCGAGTCGCGGCGGGTCGCGCCCGCGCTCGCGGAGGGGCTGGCCACGGCGGGGGACGTCGCCGCTCGCACCGCGACGGCCGCCGCGGCGGGGGCGGGGATCGGCTGGATGACGGGGTCGGAGGCGGGCGGCACGGGCGGCGCGACGGGGCCCGCCGGGGCGATGGCCACGGTGGTGGTCTTCACCTGCGGGACCGGGAGGGCCTTCTCGATGGCCCGGCCGTCGGTCAGGGCCTGGTGCGCCTTCAGCACCGGCGGCGGCTCCTCGCGCGCGGGCAGCGGGTCGTCGAGCCGGGCCAGGGCGTCCCGCGGCGCGACCGCCGCGGCCGTCGGGGCCGCCGGGGCCTGCTGGCGCCCGACGGTGATGCCGAGCACGAAGACGCCGCCCAGGATCACCAGGGAGCCGACCAGGACCGCGATCACCTGCCGCGCGTCCATCGCCAGCTCGAACCGCTCCTTCACGCGACTGTTGGCCATGGCTCTCCTTCGCGCTCGCACCGCGACGGGAGCCATGCTAGGCGCATCGGCCGATAGCGCCAGTTTTCGGATGGTTCAGTCGTCCTCGAGGTCGCGCGACTCCATCCGCTCGGGCGCAGCGACGCCGAGCAGGGCCAGGCCGTTGGCCAGCACCCGCTTCAGGGCCTTCGCCAGGTAGAGGCGCGCGGCCGTCTTCGCGGGATCGGGGCCGATCACCCGCTCCCCGGTCCGCTTCCCTCCCGTGTAGTAGGAGTGGAAGGCGGCGATGGTCTCCTGCAGGTAGAAGGCGACGCGGTGGGGCTCGTAGGCCATGGCCGCGCCCGCCACCAGGTCGGGGAAGGCCAGGACCCGCCGCAGGAGGTCCAGCTCCTCCGGGAGCGTCAGCGTGCGGAGGACCTCCAGGTCGAAGCGAGGATCGGGGACCCCCGCCTCGGCCGCCCGGCGCAGGATGCTCGCGATGCGGGCGTGCCCGTACTGGACGTAGAAGACGGGGTTGTCGAGCGTCTGCCGCCGCGCGAGCTCCAGGTCGAAGTCGAGCTGCGCGTCCGCGCGGCGGGTGAGGAACATGAAGCGCGTCGCGTCGCTCCCCACCTCCTCCACCACCTCGCGCAGCGAGACGACCGTCCCGGCGCGCTTCGACATCTTCACCGCCTCGCCGCCGCGCGTGAGGTTCACCATCTGGATGAGGACCACGTGGAGGTCCTCCGGGCTGTGGCCCAGCGCCTCCAGCGCGGCCTTCAGCCGCGGCACGTAGCCGCCGTGGTCGGCGCCCAGCACGTCCACCAGGGCGTCGGCGCGCTGCCGCTTCTGCCAGTGGTAGGCGATGTCGGCGCAGAAGTAGGTCGGGGTGCCGTCGGCCTTCTTCACCGGCCGGTCCACCTCGTCCCCGTACTGCGACGAGCGGAAGAGCGTCAGCTCCGCCTCGGACGAGACCTCCTCCTCCTGCTCGTGGGCGTCGCCGTCGGCCGGGCCGGCCGCGGCGGCGGCCGGCGGAGAGGCCGGCGCGGGCCTCGCGGGCGGCCCGCCCTTCCTCGACCTCGGGGGCGGGAGCCGGCCGCGGTAGACGAGCCCCTTCCGCTCCAGCTCCGCCACGAAGCGGTCCACCGTGCCCGACTCGTAGAGCGCCCTCTCCGACGACCAGACGTCGAAGTCGATGCGGATCGCCGCCAGGTCGCCGCGGATCAGCTCGAGGACGTGGGCCACCGCCCGGTCGCGGAAGAGGGCGAGCCAGGCCTCCTCCGGCGCGTCGAGGAAGCGCGCCCCGTACTCCTCCTTCAGCCCCCGCGCGACGTCGATCACGTAGTCGCCGGGGTAGCTCCGCGGCGGCATCGCGACGTCGCGGCCGAGCAGCTGCTGGTAGCGGAGGTGCACCGAGCGCGCGAGCGTCTGCACCTGCGCCCCGTGATCGTTGACGTAGTACTCGCGCGTCACCGCGTGGCCGGTCCAGGCCAGGAGGCGCGCCACCCCGTCGCCGGTGACCGCGTTGCGGCCGTGTCCGACGTGCATGGGGCCGGTGGGGTTCGCCGAGACGTACTCGACGATCACCTTGCGGCCCCGTCCGATCTCCGTCCGGCCGAACGTCGCCCCTTGCCGCTCCACCTCGGCCAGGGCCCGGAGCCAGACGTCCGGCGCGAGGCGCACGTTGAGGAAGCCCGGCCCCGCCACCTCGATCGAGGCCAGCGCGCCCGCCGCCTCGCCGGCGCGGACCTCCTCCACGATGGCCTGCGCCAGCTCGCGCGGCGGCCGCCCGGCGGCGCGCGCCAGCACCAGGGCGGCGTTCACCGCGAAGTCCCCGTGCCGGGGATCGCGCGGCGGCTCCACCGTGAAGGCGACCCTCAGCGCCGGCCAGCGGCCGGCGTCGGCGCCGCGCGCGAGC
>JAJYHA010000122.1 GCA_021784995.1 Myxococcales bacterium | reverse complement strand
CACGTCCGAGACGCGGATGGGCGAGCCGTTCCGGTAGGCCAGGATGAGCGGGCGGAACTCGTGCGCCCGGTAGAGCTGGTCGTTGGTGGCGAGCGTGTAGTCCTGGCGCGGTCCGTCCAGGTTGCCCTTCGCCTGGTTCACGTTGGCGGTGACCAGGACCTGCCGGACGTCCTCCAGGCTCAGGCCCGCTCCGGCCAGCGCGGCCGGGTCGACCTGGATGCGCACCGCCGGCTTCTGGCCGCCGTTGATGGTGACGAGCCCGACGCCCGACACCTGCGAGATCTTCTGGGCCAGGATCGAGTCGGCGTAGTCATCCACCTGGTCGAGCGGCAGCGTGGGCGAGCTGACGGCGAGCGTCAGGATGGGCGTGTCGGCGGGGTTGCTCTTGCTGTAGATGGGCGGCGAGGGCAGGCTCGCCGGCAGCAGCGTCGTGGCCGCGTTGATGGCGGCCTGCACGTCCTGCTCGGCCGCGTCGATGTTGCGCTCCAGCGCGAACTGGACCGTGATCTGGGAGGTCCCGAAGCTCGAGACCGAGGTCATCTGCGTCAGGGACGGCATCTGCCCGAGCTGCCGCTCGAGCGGCGTGGTCACCGCGGAGGACATGGTCTCCGCGCTCGCGCCGGGCAGCGCGGTGGAGACGACGATGGTGGGGTAGTCGACCTGCGGCAGCGCGGAGACGGGCAGCTGGCGGTATCCGACGAGCCCCGCGAGCAGCAGGCCGACGGTGAGGAGCGAGGTCGCGACCGGACGCCGGATGAACGGCTCCGAGACGCTCATCGTCGCCCGCCCCCCGCGGTCCCGGGCCCTGTGGCTCCCCCGCCGCCGGCGCCGCCGGCGGGCCTCGGTTCGGCCTGCGCGCGCGCCGGCTCGCGCACCGGCTCGCGCGGCGCGACCCGGCTGCCCGGCCGGAGCTGGTTCTGGCCGTCCACCACGACGCGGTCGCCCTCCTCGAGGCCGCCGGTGATCATCGCCTGGTCGCCCTGGATCCCGGCCAGCTCCACGGGCCGGGGCGCCGCCGTGGCGTCGGCGCCGATGACGTAGACGAAGGTGCCGGCCGGGCCGCGCTGCACCGCCGTCGCCGGCATCACGAGCGCGCCGCGGCGGGTGGTGAGGAGGAGCCGCGCGTTCACGAACTGGTTGGGCCAGAGCAGCCGCCGCGGGTTGGGCGCGATGGCCTTGAGGCGGATGGTGGAGGTCGCCTGGTTGATCTGGTTGTCGATGAGGGCCAGCCGCCCCACCCCGAGCTGCGTCTTGCCGTCACGGCTGTAGAACTCGGTCCGCAGCGGCCCGCGCGCGAGCTGTTCGTACACGGGCGTGAGCAGGTCCTGGGGCAGCGTGAAGATCACCGCGATGGGATCGACCTGGGTGACGATCACGATGCCGTTCGTGTCGCCCGGGTGCACGATGTTCCCCGGATCGACGATGCGGACGCCCGTCACGCCGTCGATGGGCGAGGTGATGCGGGCGTAGACGAGGTTCAGCCGGGCCGTCGCCACGGCGGCCCGGTCCACCCGGACCGAGCCCTCGAGCTGCCCGACCAGCGCCGCCTGGTCGTCCACCTGCTGCTGGGCGACCAGCCTCTCGGCCGCCAGCTGCCGGTAGCGCTCCAGGTTGAGCCGTGCCTCCGCGAGCTGGGCCTCGTCGCGCGCCAGGGCGCCCTCGCCCTGCTGGAGCTGGATCTGGAAGGGGCGCGGGTCGACCTGCGCCAGCACCTGGCCGCGCCGCACCGACTGCCCCTCCTCGAAGACCACCTGGTCGAGGGGGCCGTCGACCATGGTCTTCACGGCCACCGTCTTCAGCGCGACGACGTTGCCGAGCCCCTCCAGGTAGATGGGCACGTCGCGGCGGCCGACGGTGCCCGCCGTCACCGGGATGGGGCGGTCCCGCAGGGCGGCCATGCGGGCCGCGGCGGCGGACTTCTCGGCACTCGCGTGCCGGACCCGCCACACGACCGCGGCCACGAGGCCGGCGGCGAGGACGAGGAGGAGGATCAGCCAGGGGCTCCGCCGCGGGGCTGTGGTCATCGTCACCTCGGGGTGGAGTCGTCTTCGCGGCCGAGCGCGCGCAGGAGCTGAGCGCGCGACGAGGAGAGGTTGTACTGCGCCTGGACGCGCTGCGCGGCGGCCGCGGTGAGCGCCACCTGCGCGTCGCCGAGCTCGATGACGTTCCCCACGCCGGTGGTGTAGCGGCGCTCCGCCAGCTTGAGCTGGAGCTGCGCGTTCGTCAGCGCCTCGCCGGCGGCGACCAGCGCGCTGCGCGCGGCCCGGACCGAGAGCCGCGCCTGCTCCAGGTCCACGCGCACCTGCTGCCGCAGCGTCTCGAGCTGCGCCTCGGCCGCGTCGATGTTGGCCCGCGCCTCCTGCTCCTGCGCGCGGGTGAGGCCTCCCTGGAAGAGGTTCCAGGTCAGCGTCACGGTCGCGTTCCAGTTCCAGGCCATGTTGTCGAGGGTCGGGCCGGCGTCGTTCATGCCGGTGGAGACGCCGAGCGAGGGCGCGTAGGCTCCCCGGACGGCGCCCAGCGTGAGCCGCTGCGCGCGCGACTGCTCCTCGAGCGCCGTCACGTCCGGCCGGCCCTTCAACGCCTCGGCCACCAGGGCGTCGATCGGCTGGTCCTCTCCCCGGACCGGCGGGAGCACCTCGTCCGCCACCTCGTAGTCGGTGTCCTGCACCAGGCCCATCGCCTGGTTGAGCTGAGCCTTGGCGGTCAGGTAGGCGTTCTGGGCGTTGATGAGCTGCACCTCGGCGTTCGCCCGGTCGGTGCGCGCCTGGGCCAGGTCGATGTCGGGGCGGGTCCCCACGCGCACGAACCCCTCGATCTGCCGGAGGTGAGCCTCCTGGTTGACGAGCGTGTCGGACGCGACCTTCACCAGGTCCTTCCCGGCCCGCGCGGTGAAGTAGGTGGTGCGGACCCCCAGCAGCACCTGCAGCAGCGTGGCGCGCTCGGTGCCGCGCTGGGAGCTGGCCAGGGCCTGGGAGGCGTGCCAGTGGCCGGGCGTCTGGCCGAAGTCGTAGACGAGCTGGGAGGCGGTGGCCCCGAAGGTCCAGTAGTCGGTGGTCGCCCAGCTCGACGACGAGGAGGCCTTGAAGGAGCTGGGCAGGAGCCCGGGCCGGAGCGCGAAGTTCATGGTGCTCCGCTCGTAGCTGCCCGTGGCGGCGACCTGGGGCAGGAGCGCGGAGAGGGCCTGATCGGCCCGGGCCACGGCGGCCGTGGTCCCGGCCCGCGCCGCCAGGAGCTGCGGCTGGTGCTCGCGCGCGATCCGGAGCGCGTCGTCCAGCGTGACGGTGCGCGGCGCGGCTGGGCCGGGCGGTGCGCCGTCGGCGGTTCCGGCCGGCGGGGTCGATCGCGCGGCAGGCTCCTGCGCCCGGGCTGACGCGCCCAGCGCGACGCAGGCCAGCGCGACGCAGACCCGGGACGTCGTGAACGGGCCCCGGCGCCGCATCAGCGCACCCGCTCCGGCTCACGGGCCACGCGCCGCGCACCGGCGGGCTCCGCTCCGGGACGGCAGGGGGGCGTCGCGGTGAAGCCGCCGGGCGCCGGGTGGAGGCGCCGGGAGGCGGCGCGGCGGGGCAGGCCGACGGGAGCTGGCATAAGGGAGGATCCGCGAGCCAGTAGCCGGGCGCGCGAGCCGTGTCAATGCGTACCTTCGGACCCGCGCCCGGCGTGCGGGTTAAGCGCCGAGGCCCACGAACGGCCGCGGCGCGCTCCGGGAGGAGCGCGCCGCGGGAGTCGACGCCGGGCCCCTTCTACTGGGACACGACGACGGTGCAGACCGAGCCGCTCGACGACGAGCTGCACGTCAGGCCGCCATAGCAATCCGCGGTCGTCGCGCAGGGCTGGCCCTGGAGGCTCGGCAGGCAGACGTTGCCGCTGCAGGCCGTCGAGAGACACTCGCTGCCGGAGGTGCACGCGGAGCCGGCCGGCAGCAGGGGGGTGGTGGAGGAGCAGGTCCCCGCGCTGCAGGCGCCGCTCGCGCAGTCGGAGCTCACGAGGCAGGGCGCCCCGCCGGCGCCGGCTGCGCACGTCCCGGCGCTGCCGCAACTGCCGGAGAGGCACTCGCTGGCGAGCGTGCAGCTCGCCCCCGCCCCGACCGGAGCGCACTTCGAGCCCACGCAGCTGCCCGTCGTGCACTCGACGCCGGAGGTGCAGGCGCCGCCGACCGGGGTCGTCCCGGTCGTGCTGCTCGGAGGGGTCGTCGTCGTGTCGGAGGGGTTCGTGTAGCAGGTGTCGGGCGGGGAGCCGGCGGTGGTCGTGCTCCCGCCCGTGCTGGTGCCGCCGCAGGAGGAGGTGGTGGAGGAGCCGTCGGACGAGTGGGTTCCGTGCGAGCACGGCGTGCCGCCGCCCGAGTCGTCGGAGCCGGTGCCGCCGCCGCAGGAGGGAGGCGTGGACGGGGTGCCGGAGGAGGACGCGCCGCCCTGCGAGCAGGGGGTGCCCTCCACGCGCGTGCGCTTCGAGTGGATCACCGGCCGCAGGATCCACTCCGTCTCGGGGCCGTTCGGGTGGTACCAGATCGAGCGCTTGCCGTCGAAGTCGAGCGTGATGGTGGTGGTGGTGCAGGAGGTGACGTTCCAGGGCCCGAGCACCTTGATGCCGGTCTCGTAGCCGCTCGGGACCTTCAGCTCAACGGGCGTGCCGTCGGACAGGACGACGTACTGCGGCCACTGCCCGGGGCTCGTGTTGCCCGGGAGGATCTCCGGCGAGAGCAGGAGCCGGATCTGCGTGACGGTTCCCTGGGGGATGGTGACGTTCCCCAGCAGCTGCGGCAGGGAGGTGCCGTCCTGGAGCTTCAGCAGGTCGACGAAGATCGGATCGCTCATGATCTCCGTCCACCCCGCGCCGGCCACGTGGGCGCTCACCGAGCCGATGGTGACGAAGATGCTCTGCACGACCGGGTTCGGGGCGTCGACCAGCTCGACCGCGAACGTGCCGTTCGCAGGGGGCGTCACCGCCGCGGCGACGGTGAGGGCGCTGGTCGGCGTGCCCGAGCCGCCGCTCGTGCAGGTGCCGGGGGCGGAGGAGGTCGAGCCGGAGGAGGTCGAGCCGGAGGAGGTGGGGGTGGACGTGAGCGAGACGTAGGGGACGAGGCTGCCCGCGCTCGAGGCGCTGCTCGTGGTCGTGCTCCCCTTCGCCCCGCATCCCAGCGCGGCGGCGAGGGCGGCGGCGGTTGCGAGGCGTGCTGCTCGGTGCGTGCCCATGGTGCTCCTCCTCGTTGACTCCGGGTCGGTGCCAGGACCCCGGGACGCGCGTCGGCAGGGCGTGTCCCGTGATCGAACGACAACTCGACGGCGCGAGGGTCCGGCGAGGGGGCAAGGGGGATCAACCACCGGTGTGGGAGCGGGTCGCGGGTCCGCGCCGCGGGGTGCGCGTGGGCCCACCTCCGCCCAGGGCCGGCCCCGGCGGTGCGACCTCCGGCCCTATCCGGGCGCGACCGCGTCGAGGGCCGCCGGTGCGGCCTCGACGGCCGTCGGCGCGAGACCGTAGCGGGCGAGCAGGGCCGTCTTCACTGCGTCGTTCAGGAGGAGCGACGCCACCGCCGAGGCCACGATCACCGACGCCGTCTGCGCCGCCGGGATGGCCCGCAGCCCCGGCAGGTCCGCCAGCGGGAGGAGCGCGCCCAGGACCGCATCGACGCCGACGGCGACGGCCAGGGTCCGGCTGGGCGCCGATCGCCAGAAGTGCGAGCGCTCGCGGATGGAGAGGATCGAGAAGAGGGAGAAGTAGAGGAGGGCCTGGAACGAGAAGGTCCGCGCCGCCGACGGGTCCCGCGCGAAGCCGAAGACCTTCCAGCCGACGGCGAGCAGCGCCAGGTTCTCCGCCAGCATGAGCAGGCCGAGCAGGGCCGCGACGCGGATCCACCCGCCCAGCTTCCAGGTCTCCGGGTGGCGGGAGCCCTTCATCCGGTCCGTGGCGAGGGCGATCTTCACGAAGTCGGTCATGAAGAGCAGGAGGATCATCCCGAAGGTCGAGATGACGAACCGGCCCGTCACCAGGAACGCCAGCGTCACGTAGCCCGACTTCTCGATGGTGCTGCTCACCTTGTTGACGATCCAGGTGAGCACGCGCTGGTAGACGACGCGGCCGTTCGTGACGAGGTGCACGATGCCGGTGAGCCCCTCGCCGGTGAGGACCACGCTGGCCGAGGCCTTGGCGACGTCGGCCGCGCCCCGCACCGCGATGCCCACCTCCGCCTGCCGCAGCGCCGGGGCGTCGTTCACGCCGTCGCCGGTCATGGCGACCACGTGGCCCCGGCCCTGGAGGGCCCGGACCACCGCGTGCTTGTCCTCCGGGAAGATCTCCGCGAACCCGTCGCCGCGCTCGACGGCGGCCGCGTCCCAGGCCCGGTCGCCCTCGCCCCCGGTCCGGGCTCGCGAGGCCCGGACCACCTCGCCCAGCCCCACCTCGTGCGCCACCTCGCGCGCCACCGGCAGCGCGTCGCCGGTGAGCATCTTCACCCGCACCCCGAGCTGCCGCAGGCTGGTGATCAGCGCGCGCGAGTCGGGCCGCGCCGGATCGTGCAGCAGCACCAGGCCGGCGAGG
>JAJYHA010000022.1 GCA_021784995.1 Myxococcales bacterium | reverse complement strand
CCGGTGCAGCAGCCGTCCGCGGACAGCTCGGCGACCACCCGGCCAATGCCTTCGGAGCTCCCCTCTCCTCGGCCTCCTGCGCCTGCCGCGCCGGCACCGACCGCGCCCGCGCCAGCCACGCCCGCAGCCGCGCCCCCGCCCGCTCCGGCCACGCCCGCTCCGGCCACGCCCGCAGCCGCGCCCCCGTCCGCTCAGGTCACGGCTCCGGCCAGGCCTCCCGCCGCGCTGCCGCCTGCTCCGGTGCCGGCTGGACCCGTCGCCACACCCGCTCCGGCCATCCCCGTGGCTGGGACCCCAGGCGCGCTCGCCGGCCCCGCTCCGGTCCCCGCCGAGCCCGGAGCGCCCTCCGAGGCGGGCCCACGGGTGGAGGTGCAACCGCCCGCTCCCGGCCCGGCGCCCACCGGCGCCGAGGGAGCGTCGCCGGCGGGGGCCGGGCACGAACCCACAGCGGCCGTTCCCGCGCGCGCCACCGCGCGCCCGGCAGCCGAGGTGGTCCCTGGAGCACCCTCGGTCAGGCACGCGGCCGTGACCGAGCGGCACCCGGCCGCGGCCGAACGCAACGTCCCCGCGGCGGTGCGGCGGGCCCGCGCGCTGGTGGTGCAGGGCCGGAAACTGCGCGAGGGCGGCCGCCCCGAGGAGGCGCTCGACACCTACGGCCAGGCCCTTCGGCTCGATCCTGCCAGCGCCGACGCGCTCGCCGGCCGAGGGCTCTCCTACCTCGACCTCTCCCGCTACGAGCCGGCCGAGCAGAGCTTCAAGAGCGCCCTGGAGGTGGATGGAGATCACGCCGCGGCCCTGATGGGATTGGCCGAGACCTACCGTTATGAGGGGCGCAGGGCGGACGCGGTGACGTACTATCAGAGGTACCTGGCGGCCCATCCGCGTGGCGAGGACGCCGCCGCCGCCCGGAACGCCGTCAAGGCGCTCGAGGAGTCACCATGACCGAGAAAGGCGTTCCCAAGCCCTCCACCCCCGAGCGCGAGTACTTCGTCCGGGAGGACGCCGAGGTGAAGCGGCGCCTCGCGCTCGAGGTGAAGCGCGCGACCGCGGCCGAGGAGCTGAGGCGCATCAAGGATCTGCACTGGATGCACTGTCCGAAGTGCGGGATGGAGATGCAGGAGGTGCGCCTGGGCGAGCTGATGGTGGACACCTGCTTCTCGTGCGGTGGCGTCTTCCTCGACAAGGGCGAGATCGACGTCATCGCCGCGCCGCGGCAGAAGGGCATCATGGCGGCCATCCTCAACTGGTTCAAGGACGAGACCCACCGGCCGTAGCCACGCCCCATGCCCCTCACGCTCGACGAGGTGCGGCACATCGCCGTGCTGGCCCGGCTCCGGCTCACGCCCGAGGAGGAGCGGACCTTCCAGGTCCAGCTCTCCGCCATCCTCGACCACGTCCGCCAGCTCGAGGAGCTCGACGTCTCGGACGTGGAGCCGATGACGCACGCGCTCGCCGCCGGCGATCCGGCGCCGCTGCGCGAGGACGAGGTGCGGCCCAGCCTCCCGCCCGACGAGGCGCTCGCCAACGCGCCCGCGCGCGAGGAGACCTACTTCAAGGTGCCGAGGATCATCGAGTGAGCCGGGCGGGCGACGGTCTCCTGGAGCTCACGCTGGAGGAGCTCGCCGCGGCCCTGGCGGAGCGCCGCGTCTCGTCGCGCGAGGCGACCGAGGCCGCGCTGGCGCGCGTCGATGCGACCGACGGCCGGCTGGGAGCGTTCCTGACGGTCACGCCGGAGCGGGCGCTCGCCGGCGCGGACGCGGCCGACGCTCGCGCGGCGCGCGGCGCGCGGCGCGGACCGCTCGACGGCGTACCCGTGGCGCTCAAGGACATCTTCCTCACCCGCGGCGTGGAGACCACCTGCGCCTCGCGCATCCTCCGAGGCTTCGTGCCGCCGTACGACGCCACGGTGGTGGAGCGGCTCGAGGAGGCGGGCGCGGTGCTGGTCGGGAAGCTCAACATGGACGAGTTCGCGATGGGCTCGTCCAACGAGAACAGCGCCTACGGACCGTGCCGCAACCCGTGGGACCTGGAGCGCAGCCCCGGCGGCTCCTCCGGCGGCAGCGCCGCCGCGGTGGCGGCCCGCCAGGTGTTCGCGACCCTGGGAACGGACACGGGCGGCTCCATCCGGGAGCCGGCGGCGTTCTGCGGCGTGGTGGGGCTGAAGCCCACCTACGGGCGCGTCTCGCGCTACGGCGTGATCGCCTTCGCCTCGTCGCTCGACCAGGTGGGCCCGCTGGGCCGGACGGTGGGCGACGTGGCGACCCTGCTGCAGGCGATCGCCGGCCACGACGACCGCGACATGACCTCCTCCACCCGCCCGGTGGACGACTACCGGGCCGGGCTGGAGGGCGGCGTGCGCGGGCTGCGGGTTGGCGTGGTGCGCGAGTGGATGGAGGGAGGGCTGGAGCCGGGCGTCGCCGCCCGGGTGCGGGAGGCGCTCGACCTCTACCGTCGCCTGGGCGCGGAGCTGGTGGAGGTCTCGCTGCCGCACACGCGCTACGGCATCGCCGCCTACTACCTCGTCGCCGCCGCGGAGGCCTCGTCGAACCTGGCGCGCTATGACGGCGTGCGCTACGGGCTGCGCGCCGGCGGCGTGGCGGGCCTCCGCGAGATGTACGGCGAGACGCGGCGCGAGGGCTTCGGGGCCGAGCCGAAGCGGCGCATCATGCTCGGCACCTACGCGCTCAGCGCCGGCTACTACGACGCTCACTACCTGCGCGCGCAGAAGGTGCGGACGCTCCTGCGGCGCGACTTCGACGCCGCCTTCCTGCGCTGCGACCTCGTGGCGGGCCCCGTCACGCCGACGCCGGCGTTCCGGCTCGGGGAGAAGCTGGCCGACCCGCTCCAGATGTACCTGGCCGACGTGTTCACGGTGACGTGCAACCTGGCGGCGCTCCCCGGGCTGTCGGTGCCCTGCGGGCTCCACGCCTCCCTGCGCCTCCCGGTGGGGCTGCAGCTCGTGGGACGCCCCTTCGACGAGGCGACGCTGCTGCGGGCGGCGCGCGCGCTGGAGCGGGAGCTGGGGCCGCCGCCACGCCCCGCCGCGCTCGACGCCGCCGGCGCCGATGGATCGGGCGGGAGCCGCTGATGGCGCTCTCCGACTTCCAGGTGGTCCTGGGCCTCGAGGTGCACGCCCAGCTCCTCACGCGGAGCAAGATCTTCTGCGGTTGCTCGACGGCCTTCGGTGGCGCGCCCAACGCGCACACCTGCCCGGTCTGCCTGGCCCTGCCCGGGGTGCTGCCCGCGCTCAACCGGCGCGTGGTCGAGCTGGCGCTCCGGGCCGGGCTCGCCCTCGGGTGCCAGGTGAAGCGGAAGAGCGTGTGGGCACGGAAGAACTACTTCTACCCGGACCTGCCGAAGGGCTACCAGATCTCCCAGTACGAGCTGCCCATCTGCGAGGGCGGCGGGGTGCCGATCACCGTCGACGGGCGCGAGCGGACGGTGCGCCTGGTCCGCATCCACATGGAGGAGGACGCCGGCAAGAACGTCCACGGCCTGGGCGCGGACGGCGGCTCCGGCGTCGACCTCAACCGCGCCGGGGTGCCGCTCGTCGAGATCGTCTCGGCGCCGGACCTCTTCGGCGTGGAGGAGGCGGTCGAGTACCTGAAGTCGCTGCGCGCCATCCTCATGTACCTGGGGGTGAACGACGGCAACCTCGAGGAGGGCTCCTTCCGCTGCGACGCGAACGTGAGCGTCCGGCCGCAAGGGTCGACCACGCTGGGCCAGCGCTGCGAGATCAAGAACATGAACTCGTTCCGCTTCCTCCGGCAGGCGGTGGACTACGAGGTCCGGCGCCAGGTGGAGCTCGTCGAGGCGGGCGGCCGGGTGGAGCAGGAGACGCGCCTCTTCGACCCGGCGCGCGGCGAGACGCGCGCCATGCGCTCGAAGGAGGACGCCCACGACTACCGTTACTTCCCGGAGCCGGACCTGCCGCCGCTCGTGCTGGACGACGCGCTCGTCGAGGAGATCCGGGCGAGCCTGCCCGAGCTGCCGCGCGAGCGCGCGGCGCGCTACCAGCGCGACCTCGGGCTGTCGGCCTTCGACGCGCAGCTCCTGACGGCGGAGCGCGCCACCGCCGAGTTCTTCGACGCCACGCTCGACCTGTACGGCCGGGGTGCCGAGGCGGCCAAGCGGGTGGCCAACTGGCTCAACGGCGAGGCGGCGCGCCTCGCCAACGAGACCGGCGCCGCCCCGGACGACTGGCGCGTCACGCCGGCGCACCTGGCCGGCATCCTCCGCCTCCTCGACGCCGGCGCGGTCAACGGCAACGGGGCGAAGGTGGTCTTCGAGGAGATCTTCCGGCACGGCGGCGACCCGGAGAGCGTGGTGCGGGCCCGGAGCCTGGGGCAGGTCTCGGACGAGGGGGCCATCGAGGCGGCGGTGGACCGGGCGCTGGCGGCCAGCCCGGGCGAGGTGGAGCGGTACCGCGCCGGGAACCGGAAGCTGCTCGGCTACTTCGTCGGGCAGGTGATGAAGGAGCTGCGGGGGAAGGGCAACCCGGCCGTCGTGAACGCCACCGTGAAGCGGAAGCTCGGGGAGTGACGGACATGGCACGGTGGGCGGGCTGGGGCGCGGGCCCCGCTGGCGCCGGCGCGGCCGGCGGGCCGAGCCGCCTCTTCCTGGCGGTGGCGCTCGTCGCCGCCGGCGTGGTCGCCCTCACCCTCCTGCGCGACCGGAAGTGGGCCGAGGCCGCGGTGGCGCTCGCCGCCGTGGTCTACTTCGCGCTCCGGCTCTTCGGCGGGCTGGGGCGGAGGCGCGGAGAGCGGTGACCGCACGCGAGCCGCTGCGCCCGGTGCTGTACGACGAGGCGGGAGACCGCGTGCGCCTGCTCGACCAGCGCGCGCTGCCCGACGACGAGCGCTGGCTGGCGCTGGCCACCGCCGACGAGGTGGCGGAGGCCATCCGGGACCTCGCGGTCCGCGGCGCGCCGGCCATCGGGGTCGCGGCCGCCTACGCGCTCGCCTGCGAGGCGCGTCGCGGCGCCGGCGCGGAGGCGCTCCGGGCCGCCGCCGGACGGCTGGTCCGGGCCCGGCCCACCGCCGTGAACCTGGCCTGGGCGGTGGCGCGGATGGCGCGGCGCTTCGGCGCGCCGGCGGCGGAGCTGCTCCGCGAGGCGCACGCCGTCCGCGACGAGGACGAGGCGGCCTGTCGCCGCATCGGCGCGCTGGGCGCGGCCCTCCTGCCCGACCGCGTCCAGGTGCTCACCCACTGCAACGCGGGCGCGCTCGCCACCGCCGGCTACGGCACGGCGCTGGGCGTGGTGCGGGCGGCCGTCGAGGCCGGGAAGCGCGTGAGCGTCTTCGCCGACGAGACCCGCCCGTTCCTCCAGGGCGCCCGGCTCACCGCCTGGGAGCTCCACCGGGACGGCATCCCGGTGACGGTCCTCACCGACGGGATGGCGGGCTGGCTCATGCAGCGCGGCGAGATCGGCTGCGTGGTGGTCGGCGCCGACCGCATCGCGGCCAGCGGCGACGTGGCCAACAAGATCGGCACCTACGCGCTGGCGGTCCTGGCGTGGCACCACGGGCTCCCCTTCTACGTCGCGGCCCCCTGGAGCACGGTCGACCTCGACACCCCGTCGGGTGACGCCATCCCCATCGAGGAGCGGGGGAGCGACGAGGTGATGCTGGTGGGCGGGCGTCGCATCGGACCGGCTGGCGTGACGGCGCGCTACCCCGCCTTCGACGTGACGCCGGCGTCGCTGGTCACGGCGGTGATCACCGAGCGGGGCGTGGCGCGCGCGCCCTACCCACAGTCCCTGGCCGCGCTGTCGGGCCGGGCGCGCTAGGCGGTGGTTGCGGATGGTGCCGGCGGGTCACGCGACCGGCCGTCACCGGGCGCTGCGGTGGCGATCGGCGGTGGGCCGCGCCGCGGCCGTCGCCCGGGTCCTGCCTCCCCGCCGGGAGACCCGGCGAAGTACGCGGAATCACGGAGGCACGGCCACGGCTCTCCTTGACAGGGGAGGCGGCCCGATCGTATAGAACCGCCCTCCCGGAGGTCCGGGCTGGCCACGCGTGTTCGCGCCACGGGCCGACCCCGAGAAACTCCCAAGGATTTCGAGAGAAGGAGCGTTCGATGTACGCGGTGATCCGGACCGGCGGAAAGCAGTATCGCGTGTCGCAGGGCGACCGCGTCAAGATCGAGAAGCTCGACGGTGGCGTCGGCGAGAAGCTGGCGTTCGAGGTGCTGCTCGTCGGTGGCGAGGGCGAGGCGAAGGTGGGGAGCCCCACGGTGGCGGGCGCCGCCGTCGAGGGCGAGATCGTCTCCCAGGGCAAGCACAAGAAGGTGGTCCACTTCCGGAAGAAGAAGGAGGGGTGGACCAAGAAGCGCGGCCACCGCCAGCCGTTCACCGAGGTCCTCATCACCGCCGTCCGCGCGTAAGGCGGCGAGAGAAGGCAAGCCATGGCTCACAAGAAGGGACAGGGTTCGTCGCGCAACGGGCGCGACTCTCCCGGCCAGCGACGCGGCGTCAAGATCTACGGCGCGGAGGCGGTCCAGGCGGGCAACATCCTCGTCCGGCAGCTCGGCACCGAGTTCCACCCGGGCGCCAACGTCGGGATGGGGCGCGACTACACGCTGTACGCGAAGGTCGACGGCACCGTGAAGTACTC
>JAJYHA010000154.1 GCA_021784995.1 Myxococcales bacterium | reverse complement strand
AGGGCGCCGCCGCCCGCGGCGCTTGATTCCGGGTCGAGCCCCGCTATGATGCGCCCCGCATCCCACGGACCCTGCCATGGCCCAGCGCACGCCGCTCTATGACGTTCACGTCCGCGCCGGTGCGCGCATCGTCGAGTTCGGCGGCTGGGACATGCCGGTGCAGTACCGGGGCATCCTCGCCGAGCACCAGGCCGTGCGGGAGCGCGTCGGGCTCTTCGACGTGTCGCACATGGGCGAGGTGGTGTTCCGGGGGCCGCGGGCGCTCGACGCGCTGCAGCGGCTCTTCACGAACGACCTGTCGCGCTGCGCCGACGGCCAGGCGCAGTACGGCTGCCTGTGCCGCGACGACGGCGGCATCGTCGACGACGTGGTGGTGTACCGCCGCTCGGCGACCGATCTGCTCGTCTGCGTGAACGCCGCCAACCGGCAGAAGGATCACGCCTGGCTCGCCGCCCACGCAGCCGGCGCCGACGTGAAGAACGAGTCGGACGCATGGGCCCAGCTCGCGCTGCAGGGACCGCGCGCCGTCGAGACGCTGCAGCGGCTGACCTCGGTGCGGCTCGGCGCGGTCGGGACCTATCGCTTCACCGAGGGCGAGGTGGCCGGCGTCGCCTGCGTCGTGGCGCGCACCGGCTACACCGGCGAGGACGGGTTCGAGCTCTTCTGCGCGCCCGATCGCGCCCCCGCGCTCTGGGACGCGCTGATGCAGGCCGGCCAGCCGGCGGGGATCGAGCCCTGCGGCCTGGGCGCCCGCGACTCCCTCCGTCTCGAGATGGCCTACCGGCTCTACGGCTCCGACATGGACGACGGCACCACTCCGCTCGACGCGGGCCTGGCGTGGGTGGTGAAGCTCGACAAGGGCGACTTCGTCGGCCGCGACGCCCTGCGGAAGCAGCGGGAGGCCGGACTCTCCCGCAAGCTGGTCGGCTTCACGCTGACGGAGGCCGGCATCCCGCGCCACGGGTACCCGGTCCTCCAGGACGGGAAGCCGGTGGGCACGGTGACGAGCGGCACCCGGTCGCCCAGCCTCGGGACCTCCATCGGGCTCGCCTACGTGCCGCCCGCCCTCGCCGGCGAAGGCTCCACCTTCTCGGTCGAGATCCGCGGCCGCCCCGTGGCCGCCAAGGTCGTGAAGACGCCGTTCTACACCAAGAGGAAGTGAGCGCCCGCGCGCGGAGGAGACGCCATGGATTTCCCGGAGGACCTCAAGTACACGAAGGAGCACGAGTGGTGCCGCGTGAAGGGCCAGCGCGCGATCATCGGCATCACCGATCACGCCCAGGACCAGCTGGGCGACATCGTGTACGTCGAGCTCCCGGACGTGGGCGACCCGGTGAAGCGGGGCGAGGCGTTCGGCGTCGTGGAGTCCACGAAGGCCGTCTCGGAGCTCTTCTCTCCCGTCACGGGCAAGGTGGTGGAGGTCAACGACCCGCTCTCCGACGCGCCCGAGACCATCAACGACGATCCTTACGAGGAGGGCTGGATGATCCAGGTCGAGCTCTCCGATCCGCAGGAGCTCGCCGCCCTGCTCGACGCGGCGGGCTACCAGAAGTTCCTCCAGGAGGAGGCGGAGTAGCGTTGCGATACCATCCGCACACCCCGCGCGACGTCGAGGAGATGCTGGAGGCCGCCGGGGCGGCCACGCTGGAGGACCTCTTCCGCTCGATCCCCAAGGCGCTGCGCCTCGACCGGCCGCTGGCGGTGGCGCCGGCGCTGGACGAGATCGCGCTCTTCGCCGAGATGCGTCGCCTGGCCTCGCGGAACGAGACGGCGCACCCGCCCTTCATCGGCGCCGGCGCCTACCCGCACCACGTGCCGTCCGTGGTCGACCAGATGCTGCTCCGCGGGGAGTTCTTCACCGCCTACACGCCCTACCAGCCCGAGGTGTCGCAGGGCACGCTCCAGGCGCTCTTCGAGTGGCAGACCTTCGTCTGCCTGCTCACCGGCCTGGAGGTGGCGAACGCGTCGATGTACGACGGCGCCAGCGCCACCGCCGAGGCGGCGCTGATGGCGACGCGCGTCACCGACCGGCGCAAGATCGTGGTCTCGGCCGCGGTCCACCCCGAGTACCGGCGCGTGCTGCGGACCTACCTCGCCTCGACGCACGACGAGATCGTCACGGTGCCCCACGGCGCGGACGGGCGCACCGACCTGGCGGCGCTGGCGCGGGCGGTGGACGGCACGACGGCCGCCGTGATCGTCGGCTACCCCAACTTCTTCGGGGTGGTGGACGCGGTGGCGGAGGCGGCGGCGCTGGCGCGGAAAGCCGGCGCGCTCTCCATCGCGGTGACGGCCGAGGCGGTGGCGCTGGGCCTGCTCAAGGGCCCGGGCGAGCTGGGGGCCGACGTCGCCACCGGCTCGTTCCAGAGCTTCGGCAACCCGGTCGGCTTCGGGGGGCCGGCGCCCGGCTTCTTCGCCACCCGCGAGGCCAACATCCGGCAGATGCCGGGCCGGCTCTGCGGCGCGACCGTCGACAAGCAGGGGCGGCGCGGCTTCGTCCTCACCCTCTCCACGCGGGAGCAGCACATCCGCCGCGAGAAGGCGACGTCCAACATCTGCACCAACTCGGGCCTGTGCGCCCTGGCCTCGACCATCCATCTGGCGCTGCTGGGACGGACGGGGCTCTCCGACCTGGCCCGGCTCAACTACGCGCGCGCGCGGCTCCTGAAGGACGCCATGCAGCGCGCCGGGTTCGGGCTCCGCTTCGGCGGACCCACCTTCAACGAGATGGCGTTCGACGTCGGCGACGCGGAGGCGGTGGTGGAGCGCCTGGCCCGCAGCGGCGTCGCCGCAGGCGTGCCGCTGGCGCGCTGGTACCCAGAGGATCCCGCCATGAAGGGCGCGCTGCTGTGCGTGGCCACGGAGCTGCACACCCCGGAGCTCATCCAGACGTTCGCGAAGGCGGTCAGGGGCTGATCATGGCGAACCCGACCGGCTGGAGACCGAGCGTGGAGCGGGAGAGCAGCGCGGGGGGGGCGGACCTCGACGTCGGCGCCGGCGGCGCCACGCGGGGCCTCGCCCACGAGGAGCGCCTGCTCTTCGAGCGCGGGTCGGCGGGCGGGAGGAGCGGCGTCTCGCTGCCGCCCGTGCCGGCCGACATCGACCCCGCGCGCGAGCTGGGCGACGTGGTGCGCGGCCCGATCGCCGACCTGCCCGCGCTCGGGGAGCTGGAGGTGGTGCGCCACTTCACGCGCCTCAGCAGCTGGAACCATGGGATCGACACGGGCTTCTACCCGCTCGGTTCGTGCACCATGAAGTACAACCCGAAGTCCTCCGAGGCGCTGGCGCGCCTGCCCGGCTTCGCCGACGCGCACCCGCTCCTCCCCGCCTCCATGTCGCAGGGCTCGCTGGAGCTGATGTTCCAGCTCGAGCGGGCGCTGAGCGAGATCTCCGGCTTCGCGGCCACGACCCTCTCCCCGGCGGCCGGTGCGCAGGGCGAGCTGTGCGGCGTGATGATGGTCCGCGCCTACCACGTCGCGCGGGGGAATCCCCGGCGCAAGGTGCTCATCCCCGACACGGCGCACGGGACGAACCCGGCCACCAGCGCCCTCAACGGCTACGAGGTGGTCCAGCTGGCCAGTGGTCCCGATGGCCGGCTCCATCCCGAGACGGTCCGCGCCGCGATGGACGACGAGGTCGCGGCCATCATGATCACCAACCCGAACACGCTCGGCGTGTTCGAGAGCCACATCGCGGAGATCGCCGGGATCGTCCACGCGAAGGGCGGCCTGGTCTACGGTGACGGCGCCAACCTGAACGCCCTGCTCGGCGTGGCGCGGCCGGGCGACATGGGCTTCGACGTCATGCAGTTCAACCTGCACAAGACGTTCGCCACGCCTCACGGCGGCGGCGGTCCCGGCTCGGGCCCGGTCGCCGTCTCCGAGAAGCTCCTCCCCTTCCTGCCGCTGCCCCTGGTCGTGAAGGAAGGGGAGCGGTACCGGCTCGTGAGCGACGAACGCGAGCGCCCGCAGACCATCGGCAGGCTGCGCGAGTTCCACGGCAACTTCGGCATGTTCGTGCGGGCGCTGGCCCTCATCCGCGAGTACGGGCCCGAGGGGCTGCGCGCCACGGGACAGCTCGCGGTCCTGAACGCAAACTACGTCCGCGCCCGGCTGAAGGACGTCTACCACCTGCCCTACGAGACCGACTCGCTGCACGAGGTGGTGTTCACGGATCGGTCGCTCAAGCCGACCGGCGTGACCACCATGGACGTGGCGAAGCGGCTCATCGACCACGGCTTCCACCCGCCCACGGTCTACTTCCCGCTCGTGGTGCAGGGCGCGCTCATGATCGAGCCGACCGAGACCGAGTCGAAGGAGACCCTCGACCGCTTCGTGGAGGGCATGCGCGCCGTCGCCGAGCAGGCCCGGAACGACCCCGAGGGCGTCAAGGCGGCCCCGACCAGGCCCGTCCGCAGCCGCCTCGACGAGGTGCGCGCCGCCCGCAAGCCGGTCCTGCGCTGGCGGCCGGGCATGAAGGTGGAGTGATGGGAGCGCGCGCCACCGGGCGCGCGGCGACGACGACGGGCCGCCCCACTGCCGGGCGGCCCGTTCGCGTTCCGCCTACTTGTCTCGGTAGGTGATGCGGCCCCGCGTGAGGTCGTAGGGCGAGAGTTCCAGCTTCACGCGGTCGCCGGGGATGATGCGGATGTGGAACTTCTTCATCTTCCCCGACGCATAGGCCAGGACCGTGGGGCCCTGGTCGACCTTCACGCGATACATACCGCCGGCGAGCGCCTCCTCGACCGTACCCTGCACCTCGATGCCGGCTTCCTTCTCGCTCATCGCTCTCCTTACGTCCTGCTCCCTTTGCCCCTCGCTCGTCGAACCGCCTCGCGGGGGGTCCCGCGCGATGCGGACGCCCGGACCTCCGGCCGATCGCGACTCTGCGACCCCGATCGGGCGCCCACGTGCCCGTCCGGGCGCGTGCGCGCGCGAACTATCCCCGAGCGGCCCGCCACCGTCAAGGATGGACGCAGGCCGCATCCCCGAGCGCCCTGAGGAGCGAGCGCGCGCGCGCACCGACCGGGCCGGCGGTCGTGACCAGCGCCCGTAGCTCCTCGGCCGCCCGAGGGCGGTCCGCCGGGTCGCAGAGCAGCACCTCGGCCCGCACCAGGCGCACGTGGGCGTCGCCGGGCGCGAGCCGGTGAGCGGTGCCGGCGCAGACCCGGGCGGCGAGGAGCTTGCCCCGGCGCCGCTCCACCACCGCCAGCATGGCCCAGGTGGCCGGGTCGTACGGGTTCGTGATCGCCAGCCCCTGGAGGATCTCGCGGGCCGCCTCCAGGCGTCCCGCGCGCAGCTCCTCCCCCGCGACGGAGGCGATGGCACGACCGACCTCCGCCGTCATCCCCTGCCGCTCCGCCGGTGTCGTCATGACGGCCGTCCGCTCGTTCGTGCTCATGGTGTCCTCACCGGATGTTCTGCACGGCGGTCATCTGCCCCTCGTGCAGCGTCTTCATGACGTTCGACAGCGCGCTGAACATGGCGGTCTGCTTGTCCACCAGCCGCTGCAGGTTCAGCATCTCCAGCCTCTCGTCGAGCTCCCCGTCGGCAACCCCGGAGCTGCTCGACGAGCTGCTGCTCCTGGTGCTGCTGCTCTTGCTGGTGCTCTTGCTGGTGCTCGTGCTCTTCGTGCTCTTGCCGGTGCTCGCGGTGCTGCTCTTCGTGCTGGCTGCTCGCGCGCGGACGCTCGACCCGTCACCGGCCTCGGCGTCGCCGGCGATGGTCGCGATCTCGCCCTCGCCCTCGCCGTCGCTCGAGAGCGCGCTCGCGAGGCTGCCGAGCGTCGCGTCGACGGCGGCCCCCGCGAGCGGGCCGCCGGCCGCGAGCGCGACCGGCGCGAGGAAGGGGAGCCCGGCGGCGGTGGCGGCCGCCGCCAGGACCGGGCCGCCCACCTCCTTCGCGACCGCCTCGAGGCCACCCGTGGCCGTCTCCAGGGCGTCTCCCAGGAAGCTGCCGAGTCCCGAAAGGAAACCACCGCCGGAGGAGGGCTTCGCGTCGACCGGCACGGTCGAGGGGGCCGGGGCGGCGGCGCTCTCCGCCGCGGCGGTGCTCGAGGCGCGCGCACCGGTCGAGCGGCTCGAGCCGGAGGAGGTGCTCCCGGTGGTCGTCTTCCGCGCCTGGTACCCCTTCATCGCCGCGATCAGCTCGTCGTCGCCCTTCTTCGCCATGAGGCTCATGAAGCGGAACAGCTTCTCCTCGATGCTGAGCCGCCGGTCGTCGAGGAACGCCAGCTCCTGGGCGGTGGCGGTGGTCGAGCTCTTGCTCGTGGAGGTCGTCGTGGCCTTCCGGGCGCTGGTGGCGGTGGTCAGGGCCTCGGCCGGGGCGGCCGTGGAGCTAGACGCGACCGTGAGGCTCGAGCCGCTGCGCGGCGCCGGCTTCGGCTCCATGACCCGCTGCTGCGGGGCGCCGGGACCGGCGGCCGGATCCGTCCGAGCGTCGCGGGCCGCCGGCTCCGGTGGCGCGGACGGCCCCTGGCTCCTGGCCAGCGGGCAGCCCGCGCCGTAGCCCCCACCGATCGGGACCTGCAGGATCCCGGAGAGGAGCGCTTCGAGGGGCACGGGCGCGATGGACGACCGTGCCTGGAGCCCGATCCGGACCGGCGCGGTGAGGGCGAGCGGCGCGGCGGCGGCCGCGCGCGCGCCCGCCGCGGCACGGGCTCCGGCTGGCTGCCGGTCGCACCCGGG
>JAJYHA010000024.1 GCA_021784995.1 Myxococcales bacterium | reverse complement strand
CCGCGAGCCGGACGCCGGCGTCGGGCGCGAAGAGGCGGAGGGTGGCCACCGCGTCCTGCGCCTCGCGGCGCAGGCGGTTGTTCGCGCCGACGGGCCGCGCGCCGGCCGGGGACGCGGCCAGGGGCGCGCCCGTGGCGGCGTCCAGCGCCCGGCCGTCGCGCAGGTAGAACACGCGCCCGTCCGCCACCTGGAGGGCGCCGGCGGCGAGCGCCTCGAGCACCGGCAGCGCCTCCGGATCCTCCGACCGCGCCAGGGCGCGGACCGCCGCCAGCCGCGCGTCGAAGCGATCGCCGGCCAGGTCCGTCACCGCGCCCGGATCGAGCGCCGCGCCGGCGGCGGGGAGGAGGAGCCCCGCCAGGAGGAGCGCCGCCGCGCGCCTCACCGCGAGGCCTGCCTGGCGCCGTTGCCGGCGATGTACGGGCTCCACGGCTGCGCGCGGACGGGGGCCGGCGTCTTCCAGACCACGTCGAACTGCCCGTCGGGGCGGATCTCGCCGATGAAGACCGGCTTGTGCAGGTGGTGGTTGGTGGCGTCCATCTCCAGCACGAACCCGGACGGCGCGGCGAACCGCTGCCCGCCCATGGCGGCGATCACCTTCTCCACCGCGGTCGAGCGCGCCTTCTCCACCGCCTGCTTCCACATGTGGATGCCGACGTAGGTGGCCTCCATGGGATCGTTCGTCACCACGGTGGCGGCGCCGGGGAGGTTCTTCCGGCGAGCGTAGGCGCGGTAGCGCTCGATGAAGGCGGCGTTGGTGGGGTTCCGGAGCGACATGAAGTAGTTCCAGGCCGCCAGGTGCCCGACCAGCGGGCGCGCGTCGATCCCGCGCAGCTCCTCCTCGCCGACGGAGAAGGCCACCACGGGGACGTCGGTCGCCCTGACCCCGGCGTTCCCCAGCTCCTTGTAGAAGGGCACGTTGGAGTCGCCGTTGATGGTGGAGATCACGGCCGTCTTGCCCCCGGCGGCGAACTTCTTGATGTCGGCGACGATGGTCTGGTAGTCGGCGTGGCCGAAGGGCGTGTAGACCTCGGCGATGTCCCTCTCCGCCACGCCCTTCGAGCGGAGGAAGGCGCGCAGGATCTTGTTCGTGGTGCGCGGGTAGACGTAGTCGGTGCCGAGCAGGAAGAAGCGCTTCGCGCCGCCCCCCTCCTCCGACATGAGGTACTCGACGGCCGGGATCGCCTGCTGGTTCGGCGCGGCGCCCGTGTAGAAGACGTTGTGCTCGAGCTCCTCGCCCTCGTACTGCACCGGGTAGAAGAGCAGCCCGTTCAGCTCCTTGAAGACGGGCAGGACCGACTTGCGCGAGACGGAGGTCCAGCAGCCGAAGACCACCGCCACCTGCTCCTGGCCGAGGAGCTGGCGCGCCTTCTCGGCGAAGAGGGGCCAGTTGGAGGCCGGGTCGACCACCACCGGGACGAGCTTCTTCCCCAGGACCCCGCCCGAGGCGTTGATCTCCTCGATCGTCATGAGCGCCACGTCCTTGAGCGCCGTCTCGGAGATGGCCATCGTGCCGGAGAGCGAGTGGAGGACGCCGACCTTGATCGTCTCCTCGGCCCGCCCGGCGGCGGGTGCGGCGAGGGCGAGCAGGGTCGCGAGCGAGAGCAGCCGTCGGATCTGCATGGGGGTCCCTTTCCAGGTGGTTCGAGGACCTCCTCAGCGACGGGCGTGCCAAGAGGGCGGGGAGCCCCCGCCTGGAGCCGATCGGCAGGGACGATCCCGCGCCCCTGCGCGGATCCGGAGCTGCGCCCGGGCGGCGGGCAGGCCCGCCCGCATCGTGGGCTGCTCGAAGGCGCGGCACACCGCTGCGCGCGCGCGGTGCAGCGCGCGCGGGCCCGGACACGAGAAGGCCCCGGCCCCCGCGTGTGGGCGGGGCCGAGGCCGTCGATCGCGCCGCGCGGCGAGGCTACATGTTGGGGAACGGGAAGGGGACGCCGTCCGTGTAGGAGGTCGGCCAGCCCGTGAAGTCGTTCTGCTTGTCCGTCAGGTCCGGCACCACGCCGAAGATGGGATCGCAGGCCTGGAGCGTGGGGTCCACGCTGGTGCTGGAGTAGCCCGAGAGGGTGTTGCCGCTCGCGTCCTCCGCCTTGATCAGCCAGAAGCCCTCCGACTCCATGTCGCCCTCGGGTGCGCCGCCGTCGCAGGTGACCGCGGCCAGGTGGTCCACCGTGCTCGGGAGCGAGCCGCCCTGCATGAGCGCGTCCGAGCGGCCGTGGATGGTGCCGTCGGTCGCCACGTACCAGCGCGAGACGAGCTGGGTGGTGGACGGGAGGAAGGACGGGTTCGCCGGGCAGTCGTAGACCATCTCGTCCTGGATCTTGAGGCTGCCGCCCTTGCCCGCCTCGCGGGTGTAGACGTACGAGCCGCTGCGCGGCGTGGAAAGCGCGGTCACGTCGCCGGCCGACTCGAAGTCGCCGGCGTCGAGCTGCCAGTCGATGTTGGTGGCCGTGACGGTGAGCGTGCGCGCGGTGGCGCTCACGTCGAACTGCACGTCGAGCGTCCCCTGCATCACCACCTCCGCGTCGTCGCCGGCGTGCAGCTTCGAGAAGTCGACGTGCAGGTTGCCCTTGCCCTGGTGCGGGCCCGTGGCGCCCGTGCGGTCGATCTGGCCGGTCATGACCACCGGCAGCGGCGAGGTGCCCACCGCGCCGACGTCGAGCTCCCACGAGTAGACGTTGGGGCTCACGTAGCTGATGGTGAACTTCCGGTCGAGTCCGTCCTCCACCACCTCCCAGACCTTCGAGGTGTTGGTCGCGTCGACCGGGTTCTTCGCCAGCGCCGCCTCCACGTGGCGCAGCGCCTTGTAGATGTGCCGGTTCACCCGCCGCACCACCTCCCGTTGCCGCTCGAAGAGGTGCGGGGCGCAGGAGGAGCCCTGGATGGTGGTGGTGGTGAGGGCGCCGGTGCCGTTCACGCTCGCGGTCGAGGTGTCGGACGAGAGCTGATCCATCGAGAGCTGGGCGTAGCTCGGCGTGGCGGCGTCGAAGGCGGCGCTGCTCGTTCCGCTGCTCGAGCTGCCGCAGGCCAGTGCGGCTGCGGCGAGGGTGATGAGGGTTGCTTGAAGGAGGCGCATGTTCCTCTCCGTGGGTGACGTTCTGGACCGCTTCGGTCGTGAACTGACGCAGAAACCCGGCGGCCGCCTCCGGGTTGCGGCCAACTGGCGCAGACCCGTTGGGGCGCCAAGGTAACGGCCCGTGTTTTCACGCGCCGCATCGGCGCTGATGTGGGGCGAAGCGTACATTTCGGCGGACCACGGGCGGGGATGGAGGCCTGAAGGAGGTCGGCATCGCATCGAAGCGCACACCGGGTTCCGAGACCGACCGCGGACGGTCGTGTTCCTTGCGTCGAACCGTCGCATCCAACGAAAGGACGCACCGTGAAATCGCCCCGACTCCCGCTCGCGCTCTCGCTCGCAGGCCTGCTGGCCGCATGCAGCAGCGGCTCCGGAAGCACCTCGAAGGTCTCGCTCCTCCTCACCGACTCCTCGGCCGATCTGAGCGCAGCGGTGGTCACGGTCAGCGAGATCGATCTCGTCGGCTCCGACGGCTCGAACGTCGTCCTCTACGCCCCGCAGAACCCGCAGCCGACGAGCCTCCTCACCCTCGCCAACGACACGGCCACCATGGCCGACGGCGTGGACGTGCCGGTCGGCACGTACACGCAGCTCCGGTTCGTGATCACGGGCGGCTACATCGCCGTCAAGCAGCCGAGCGGACCGGATCTGGTCTACGCGTCGTCGCCCACCTACGCCGGCCTGCCCGCCGGCACGACGGCAGACGGCACGCTCCAGATGCCGAGCTACGGCACGTCGGGCCTCAAGGTGAACCTGCCGGCCGGCAGCCAGACCGTGGGGACCGCCGCCAAGATCCTTCTGGTGGACTTCGACGTTGGCCAGAGCTTCGGGCAGGACGCCGGAGCCTCCGGCATGTGGGTCATGCACCCGGTCATGACGGCCACCGAGCTCGAGTTCTCCGGAACCGTGAACGTGACGCTCGCGCTGGCGAACGGGGTCACCCTCCCGGCCGGCGCCGCCCTGACCGGCTTCAGTGCCGTGCTGACGAACTCGGGCGGCAGCCCGAAGACCAATTCCATCGCCCTCTCGAACGGCGTGTACGGCACCTCCTTCCCGTACCTCATCCCGGGCTCCTACACGCTGACGCTCGAGTACCCCGCCACGACGCTGGTGCCGACGCCGCCCGTCACCTCCTTCACGACCAGCCCGGCGATTCCCGTCACGGTGACGGTCGCGTCCGGACAGCCGACCAGCGAGAGCTTCACCATCACCGCAGCGCAGTGATCGACGGCGCCCGTGGCGTGGAAGGGCCGGGCCTCCCTGCTGCACGGGGAGGCCCGGTCCGTCTTCGTGAGAGGAGAGAGCCCGCACCGTGCTCGCGGTGGACCGGGTCGGTCCGTGGCGCTCCTCCGCCTGGCCCGGACGGAGGTCTGCCGCGCCCCTCGCGGTCGCGGGTAAGTGCCCGTTGACGGCGGTCAGCGCCCCTGGCGGGCGTTCCGCATGTGGCTACAGCTGTAGATGCGATGATGCAGTTGTTACATCACGGTCGTGCCGCAGACGACTCGACGACCGGCGGAGCGCCACCCTCGCTGGATCCTGCTGATACACCGGATCCCGCCGACGCCGGCGTACCAGCGCGTCAAGGTGGGGCGGCATCTGGCGCGGGTCGGCGCCGTCGCGATCAAGAACTCCGTGTACGCGCTCCCGTTGAACGACGAGACGCAGGAGGACTTCCAGTGGGTCCTCCGCGAGATCGTGAAGGGCGGCGGCGACGGCTCGATCCTGGAGGCCAGCTTCATCGAAGGCCTCACGGACGCGCAGGTGATCGAGATCTTCCAGGAGGCGCGGGAGCAGGACTACCGCGCGCTCTCGGCGGAGGCCCGCGCCGCCGCGGGCGCGTTCCCGAAGCAGGGTCGTGCGCCGAAGGATGGTCGGACCGACCTCGCGAGGCAACTGGCCCGCCTGCGACAGCGGGCCACCGAGCTGGCGGCGGTCGACTTCTTCGCAGCACCTGGCCGCGAGGTCCTGGAGGGCCTGCTGTCGGGCATGGAGGAGCGCATGAGATCGGTGGAGACACCCCAGGAACCATCGCGGTCCCCGCTGGACCGATCGCAGTACCGCGGGCGCACGTGGGTGACCAGGACCGGGATCAAGGTGGACCGGATGGCCAGCGCATGGCTCATCCGCAGGTTCATCGACCCGGACGCTCGCTTCAAGTTCGTTCCCGCGAAGGGATACCGACCCGAGGGCGGCGAGCTCCGGTTCGACATGTTCGAGGCGGAGTACACGCACGAGGGCGAGCTCTGCACGTTCGAGGTCCTGGTGCAGCGGTTCGGCCTCTCCGATCCGGCCCTGCACGACATCGCCGAGATCGTCCACGACATCGACGTGAAGGACGCCAGGTACGGTCGCGAGGAGGCGGCAGGGATCGGGCAGCTCGTGAACGGGATCGCGGCCGGGCACCCGGCTGACGATGCGCGCCTCGCTCGCGGCGCGGCGGTGTTCGACGACCTGTACGCCCTTCACGGCGGGGCGCTTCACGCGGAGGAGCGGACATGGAACCCAGGGTAGGGCGCGTGGCGGCGGCGATCGTCCTGGCGGTGGCCTGGACGCCCCGGTCGACGCCCGCGGCGCCGCATGCCGCCGCGCAGCTCGACACGAAGCTGATCGAGCGGCGCACGGGAGCCAAGGGTGCGCTCGACGAGGAGGAGGGGGTGTTCAAGGTGTCCGTGCCGCGGTCGGACCTCCGGGTCACCGCGGCCGGCGTGCGGGTCGTCCCGGCCATGGGCCTCACCTCGTGGGCGGCGTTCCAGGGGTCGCCCGGGCACGTCGAGATGATGGGGGATCTGGTGCTGCTGGAGGACCAGGTGAACCCGGTGATGAGCACCGCGCTCGCCTCCGGGCTCCAGGTGACCGCGCTCCACAACCACTTCCTCTGGGACTCGCCGCGCGTCATGTTCATGCACATCGGCGGGATGGGACACCAGGAGGCGCTGGCGGCCGCGGTCGGAAAGGTCTTCAGGAGGATCGAGGAGACGAGCGGCGGCGCCGGCGACGCACCGGCGGCGCACATCGATCCCGACCGGACCACGCTCGACGGATCGCGCATCGACGGCATCCTCGGCGTGAAGGGCACGCTCGTCGGCGGCGTGTACAGGGCCGTCTTCGGGCGGACCACCCAGATGCACGGCATGCAGGCCGGAAGCGCGATGGGCGTGAACACCTGGGCCGCGTTCGCGGGGTCGGACGACCGCGCCGTGGTCGACGGGGACTTCGCGATGCTCGAGAGTGAGCTCCAGGGCGTCCTCGAGGCCCTGCGGTCCGCCAACATCGACGTCGTCGCCATCCACCAGCACATGACGGGCGAGCAGCCGCGGATCATGTTCCTCCACTACTGGGGCCTCGGCTCGACGCAGGATCTCGCGCGCGGCCTGCGTGCCGCGCTCGACCGGACCACGGCGCGGGTCCATCCACGGTGAACCCTCTCCGCCTCGCGGGGAGAGGAGAGTGGTCGGACGAGGCGTCCGCCCTGGAGTTCCTTCGACCGCCCTCGAGGATGGCGCGCGGGACCCGACGGCCAGCTGCCTAGAAGGCCGCGTAGGGGCCGACGCCGAGCTGCGACGACTGACCCTTGCGCTCTATGGGAAGGCTGCGGCCCATGCGGAGTCGAAAGGCCTGATTCTGGCCGATACCAAGTTTGAGTTTGGGCGCGCGGTGGCGCAGCCCCACGGTCCTATC
>JAJYHA010000408.1 GCA_021784995.1 Myxococcales bacterium | reverse complement strand
AGGCGGCGCGGCCCGCGGCCGGCGGGGCGGCGCGGGCCGCGGCAGGTCCAGACGGCGACGCCGGGGCGGGCGCCCCGGAGGGCGGGTTCCTGCCCGCGCGCCCCGGGTACGCCTGGAGCTTCCCGCGAGATCACTGGCCGCATCCCGGGTACCGCACCGAGTGGTGGTACTTCACCGGCCGGCTCCGCGCGACGGAGGGGCCGGCGCGCGACTTCGGTTACCAGCTCACCTTCTTCCGCGTGGGGCTGGCTCCCGCCCGGCCGCCGCTCGACTCTCCGTGGGCCACGGCCAACCTGGCCATGGTGCACGCGGCCGTCTCCGACCTGGCGGGGCGCCGCCACCTCTTCTCGGACGTCCTCTGGCGTGAGATGCCGCTCCTGGCGGCCTTCGCGCCCTTCCCGGAGCACCCCATCGCCTGGGCGCGCGCGCCGGCCGGGGGAGAGGGGCGGTGGTCGGTCGACCAGGTCGACGGGACGTTCCGCCTCGACGTGGACGATCGGGCGCGCGGGCTGGGCTACCACCTCGTCGCCCGCCCCGAGCGCCCGACCGTCTTCCAGGGCCCGGAGGGCCTCTCGCGCAAGTCGCGGCGGGAGGGCTTCGCGAGCCTCTACTACAGCTGCACCCGGCTCGCGACGGAGGGCACGGTCACCGCCGCCGGACGGAGCTGGCCGGTGCGCGGGACGAGCTGGATGGATCGCGAGTTCGGCTCCTCGCAGCTCGCCCCGGAGCAGGTGGGCTGGGACTGGTTCGCGCTCCAGCTCGCGGACGGCCGCGACCTGACGCTCTACCTGCTCCGCCGCGCCGACGGGTCGGTCGACTTCGCGAGGGGGACGCTGGTCGGCGCCGACGGGGCGGTGCGCTGGCTCGCCGCCGACGCCTTCCGCGTGCGCGCCACCGCCACCTGGCGGAGCCCCGCCAGCGGCGCCACCTACCCGGCGGCCTGGCGCGTGGAGGTCCCCTCCGCCGGCGTCGCCCTCGAGGTGACGCCGGCGCTGGCGGACCAGGAGGATCGCGCCACGGCGACGCGAGGGCTCGTCTACTGGGAGGGCGCCGTGCGCGTGCGCGACGCGGGCGGGGGCGCGGCGGGGGAGGGCTACGTCGAGCTGACCGGCTACGGCCGGGGGAGCCGACCGCCCATCTGACGCCGCTGCGCGCCGCGCCGTCCTCTGCGACAATGGACGCGATCTCCCGCCCCTGCGAGCGACCTTCGGCGTGCGCGGCCACGACGTGGACGCGTTCGGCGCGCTCGCGCTGCCGGCGCTGGCGGGCTACCTGCAGGAGGTGGCGGCGCGGCACGCCGTCGCGCTGGGCTGCGGCGTCGACGCGCTGCGCGCCCGCGGCCTGACCTGGGTGCTGATGCGCCTCCGCGTGGCGGCGCCGGAGCCGGTGGCCGCGGGCGACGTCCTCGCGATCGACACCTGGCCCTCCGGCGTCGACCGCCTGCTCGTCTCGCGCGAGTACCTCGTGCGGCGGGGCGAGGCGGTGGTGGCGCGCGCCTCGACGGCCTGGCTGGTGGTCGACCTGGCGTCGCGCCGGCCGGTGCGCCCCGCCGACGCGCTCGATCCGGCGCTGCGGCCGGCGGCGGAGATCCTGCTCCCCATCGCCCGCCGGCTCCCCGCCGCCGAGGCCGGGCCCGGCGCGATCGAGCGGCGCTTCGGCGTCCGCTACCAGGACATCGACGCCAACCAGCACGTGAACAACGCGACCTACCTGGCCTGGGCGCTGGAGGCGGTCGAGCCGGCGCGGTGGCGGGCGCAGCGGGCGGCCGCGGCGGAGATCCACTTCCTGGCCGAGGCGTGCCTCGGCGACACGGTCGTCAGCCGGGCGGCGGGCGCCGGGGAGGAGGTGCGCCACGCCATCCTCCGCGAGGGGGACGGGGCGGAGCTGGCGCGCGCGGTGACGCGCTGGACGGCGCGCGCGGGCCCCGGGGGAGGGGGCGGCGCGATCAGGCGGTGACCCAGTCGCGCAGCACGGCGTCGATCTGCTCCTCCGAGAGGTTGCCCTGATCCGCCATCTCCTTGATCCGCTGCGTGATGGCCCGCAGCTCCGCCTCGCCGAACGTGATGCCGATCTCCCGCGCCCGGTAGCCGATGGCGTGCTTGCCGGTGAGGCGGCTCCCCACGATCAGGCGGCGCGTGAGCCCGAAGGCCTCGGGCGGGATGATCTCGTACGAGCCGGGGTTGGCGGTCATCGCCTTGAGGTGCATGCCGGCCTTGTGGGAGTATGCCGCCTCGCCGGTGAGGACGTTGTTGAACGGCACCTCCACACCCACGATCCGCGCCACCAGCCGCTCCAGCTCGCGGAGCTGGCCCAGGCGATAGCGCTGCGCCACGCCCTGCGGGTCGTTGGCGTACATGCGCGCGACGAAGCCGCCCAGGGAGGTGATGCCCACGCGCTCGCCGATCCCGAGCACGGAGACGTCGACGTGGGTGGCGCCCGCCTGCACCGCCTCGAAGGCGTTCGCCACGGCGCAGCCGGTGTCGTTGTGCCCGTGGAAGTTGACGTCGCAGCGGACCGTGCGGCGGATCTCGCGCACCAGCGCGAACACCTGGCGCGGGGTGGCGATCCCCACCGTGTCCGCCAGTCCGACGCGGTGCACCCCCAGCGCCTCGGCGGCGCGGTACACCTGCAGCAGGTCGGACTCGTCGCTGCGGAAGGCGTCCTCGGCGCTGAAGCGCACCTCGAGGCCGGCGTCGAGCGCCAGCCGGATGGGCGGCGCCATGGCGTCGATGATCTGCTGGATGCTCTTGCCGTGCGACGACTCGCGGAGGATGCGGCTGGTGGCGAAGAGCAGGCCGATGCCGCGCACCCCGGTGTCGATGGCCGCCTTCACGTCGTCCACCACGCAGCGGCAGTGGGTGATGACGCGCGCCCCCAGCCCCAGCTTCACCACCGCGGCCAGGTCGCGCTGCGACTGGGGCGAGGCGGCGGGCGACGTGAGCTCGACGTAGTCGACGCCGAAGCTGTCGAGCGCCCGCGCGACCTCGACCTTGTCCTGCGTCCGGAAGGAGGCCTTCTCGAACTGCTCGCCCTCGCGCAGGGTCGAGTCGATGATCCGCCAGGTCGGCTTGGCCATGCGCGATCTCACGGGCGGCCGCCCGCCTCCGTCGTGAGGTCCACGACCAGCCCGCCGCTGGTCGGGTCGGTGCCGAACCCGTAGCGGGCGAGGTACTCGGGCTGGTAGTAGCCGGTCTCGACCCGGGTGGCGCCCCGCGCGCGCACGCGCCGGAAGAACTCGCGCATGAGGTCGTCGGCGACCCCTGCGCCGCGGTGCTTGCGGGCGACCACGACCTTCTCCATGTGGACGCGGGAGGGGCCGAGCCAGCGGTAGAAGACGCCCGCCAGCACCGTCTCCTTGCCGTCCAGCGCGAGCAGGTACTCGTGGTCCGCGGTGAAGGTCACCTGCAGGTTCGCCTCGTGGAAGAGCTGGAGGAGACGGGCCACCTCGCGCGGCGTCGCCGGCGCGCGGACCCAGAAGCGGTTGCCCAGCTCGTCGCGCAGGCCGAGCACCACCTCGGTGACCTGCTTCTCGCCCGAGGAGAGGGAGATGAGGCGCGCGTCGTCGCCGGGCGCCAGGTAGCGGTACGTCATGCGCGCCAGGAAGTAGTCCTCCTCCTCGGTGGGCCGGACGGCGGCGCGGTTGGCCGCCACCAGCGCCTCGAGGTCCATGTGGCCGCCGGTGGTCCGGGCGGCCTGCATGAGCCGCTCCAGCGCCTCGGCCAGCTCCGGGCGGGCGCCCGCGAAGACGGTCTGCCGGAAGAAGCGGATGCGGGTGTCGGGCCAGGTCTCCTCGACCTCCGAGAGCCGGTAGGTGCCCCACAGCTCGAGGAGCATCTTCCCCCGCGCCTCGACCGTGGCGGCCGGGTTCACCTCCAGCCAGCGCGCGTACCGCCCCGACGCGAAGTGCACCCGCCGCGGGGTGTAGCCGTGGTCGCGCACCCGCTCCAGGAAGGCCGCGATGCCCGGACCGCGGCGGTCGACGCGGGCCGCGACCTCGAGCAGGGCGCGGGCGCGCTGGAGTCCCAGCGCCTCCACCACCGCCGAGTAGAGCAGCGTCTCGTTGACCTCCCCGTGCAGCGCCGGGCGCGCCGACTCCACGCGATCCAGGAAGAACGCCTGGAACCGATCGAGCAGCTCGTCGAAGGAGGCGCAGGGGGAGCGGTCCGAGATGGAGACGAGGCGCGTGCCGGAGTGGTAGTCGTGCGACGGGACGATGAAGGCCTCCGGCGACGGCTCCCGCAGCGCCAGGCGGCGCCCGGTGCGGTCCCAGAAGGCCACGTGCGCCGACAGGGCCGACCAGGCCACGTAGGGCCACAGGGTGGTGAGGCGCCGCCGCTCGCCCTGGCGCTCCAGGCGCTCGACCAGGCGCGCCACGTGGTTCCCCGGGATGTACTCCTCCGTGAAGATGCCGTACTCGGGGTAATAGCCCCCGAACGCCTCCACCAGGGGCGGCGGCGCGCCGGCGGCCAGCAGCCAGGAGATCTCCTCGCGCAGCTCGGCCGGGTGCATGGCCGAGACCAGGTTGATGGCCGCGTCGAAGGTCTCGTGCGCCCGGGTGTGGATGGAGAGGCGGTAGACCGACTTGCCGTGGCCGGTGCCGAGGTGGGTGATGGTGGCGCCGCCGGGCGGGATGTCCGCCAGCGAGAGGAGCGCGCCGCCGCCGAAGAGGAACACCGACGCGCGCACCAGGGTGGTGTCGAGGATGGCGCGCAGGAGCAGCTCGCGCGTGCGCTCGCCGATCCCGTGCTCGAAGCCGATCACGTCCTTCCAGCCGTACTCGGCCCCGGTCTCCGGGTCGATGGCGAGGCGCTGGTTGGGGCCGATCCAGTTGGAGAACCCGCGGCGCAGCCGGTCCAGCTCCTCGCTGGCGCGCGCGCCGAGCTCCTCGTCCTCGTGGAGCGAGAGGCGCGCCAGCGGGACGCGCACCGCCGCGTACCAGCGCGGGTTCGCGTTGGCGTGCGCGGTGGCCAGGCGCATGGTGCCGACCAGGAGCCGCCGGTCCGAGGGATCCCGCACGGCGTCGAGCGCCGTGTCGGCCGACAGCGAGGCCAGCAGGGTCTCCGTCTGGGCGTCGGAGAGCCCGCGCTCGCCGAGGATGGCGAGGTCCTCGTCGCGGAGCGCCATCGGCCCCAGCCGGTCGAGGAAGAGCCGCAGCGTCGCGAGGGCCTGGGCGGGCTCCTCGTCCGGGAGGAGGGCGCGGAAGGCGCGGCGCCGGACCTCCTCGTCGGGCGCGTCGGCGGCGCGGCGCAGCAGGGAGCGCGCCACGGCGGCGTGCTCGCGCGTGCCGCGGGTCAGCGCCCGCTGCAGGTGGGCGACGGCCTGGCGGGCCTCGGGGCGCTCGGCCCGGAGCAGCTCGCCGGCCGCGTGGATGGTGTGGAAGGTCGGGCGGTCGGCGTCGACCAGCGCGAGCAGCGCGGCGACGCGCGCGGGCGCGGGGGCCGGCCAGAAGCGGGGGTCGACGCGGATCTCCGAGGCCGCGCGCCGCCGGCGCGCCACCAGCGCGTGGAAGGCCTCGTCGCCCAGGAAGGCCGCCAGTCCGTCGTTGCCGAGCCAGAGCCCGGGCCGGGCCAGCAGCGCGCCGAGGTCGAGCGCCGGCCCCTGCGGGACGTAGGCCAGGTCGCCGACGCGCAGGGCGCCCGGCGCGGCCGGATCGGCGCCGACCCACATCGAGCGGCTCCCCGCCTGGAGCGTGCCCTCGCGCAGCTGCACCTCGTGCTGCAGGACCCCCAGCTCGCGCAGGACCCAGTTCGGGATGCGCAGCGTCAGCCCGCCGACGGCGATGGAGAGGTGCTTGCGGGTGTACATGCGGCCGATGAGCTCGCCCCAGCTCCGCTCGACCGCCTCGCGCTTGAAGGTGCCCTTGTGCGTCAGCTCGCCGTGCGCCTCGTCGAGCGCGCGGGGCAGCACCTGGAACGCGACCACGCGCTCGAAGGGCGCCAGGAAGCGGTTGGCCGAGGCGACGAGGGACGAGAGCAGCTCGCCGAGCTCCTCGGGAGAGCGCTCGCGCAGCGACGGCTGGCCGGCGTAGTTGGGCCAGATGAGCAGCGTGTTGTACTCGCGGTGATCGCCGACCAGGAAGGCCTGGGCCACCGCGTCGAAGTCGCGGAAGAGGTTCTCCACCCGCTGCGGCGCGATGGTCTGGCCCGCCCGGTTCTTGTAGATCTCCTTCTTGCGGCCGACGATCCGGAAGTGCCCCTCGGCGTCGAGCGACACCAGGTCGCCGGTGCCGAACCAGCCGTCGGCGTCGAGGGACCGCTCGACGCCGCCCGGCCCGTAGTAGCCCTCGCTCACGTAGGGGCCGCGGATGAGCAGCTCGCCGTCCTCGGCGCGCCGGCACGCGATCCCGGGCAGCGGCTTGCCGATCGAGTCCTCGAGGTACTCGCCCGGCGGCGTCATCGTGACCCCGCCGGTCGCCTCCGTCATCCCGTACCCGGAGCAGAGCGCGATGCCGCCGCGGTGGAAGGCCTTGAAGACCACGGGATCGAGATACCCGGCGGCGGAGAGCCCGTAGCGGAGCCGGCCGCCGGTGATGGCGCGGAGCTGGGCCGCCGCCTCGTCGGGATCGTCGGAGGCGGCCTCCTGCACCGCAGTCTCGTGCAGCTCGATCCACTTCTTGGGGACGCTGATGAAGACGCTCGGGCGCACCGCCCGGAAGTCCTCGAGCAGCGAGGCGTGCGACGTGGAGCGCGCGAAGACGTAGGTCGCGCCCCACCACAGCGTGCCGCACAGCTCCAGGTAGCGGCCGAACGTGTGGTAGAGCGGCAGGTAGCAGAGGAAGACGTCCCCCTCGCCGACG
>JAJYHA010000029.1 GCA_021784995.1 Myxococcales bacterium | reverse complement strand
CCGGGACCCCCTGCCCCTCCGGCGAGGTCTGCTCCGCCGGCACCTGCGCCCTCTCCTGCCAGGCCGGCCTGGTGAACTGCAACGGCAAGTGCATCGACCCGACCCGGGACCCGACCTACTGCGGCGCCTCCGGCGCCTGCTCGGCGACGGCCACCCCCTCCACCGCCGGAGCGACCTGTCCCGCCGGCGAGGTCTGCTCGAACGGCACCTGCGCCCTCTCCTGCCAGGCCGGCCTCGTCGACTGCAACGGCACCTGCGTGAATCCCCTCACCGACCCGGCCTACTGCGGCGCCTCCGGCACCTGCTCCTCGGCGGTGAGCCCGCCGACGAGCGGCCTGGTCTGCGCCTCGGGCAACGTCTGCTCCGGGGGCGGCTGCCTCCTCTCCTGCCAGGCCGGGCTCACCAACTGCTCCGGGACCTGCGTCGACATGCTCACCGACGCGGCCAACTGCAGCGCCGGCGGGCTCGCCTCCGCGCCCGGCTTCGCCTGCACCGCCGGCCAGTGCACGCTCTACTGCAAGCCGGGGCTGGTGAACTGCAACGGCACCTGCGTCGACCCCCGGACCGACCCGACCTACTGCGGCGCCTCGGGGACCTGCTCGTCGACCGCGACCCCGGCGACGAGCGGCACGGCGTGCGGCCCGAGCGCCACCTGCTACGACGGCGCCTGCTACCCGCTCTGCGCCCCTCCGCAGCCGGGCCAGACGTCGCTCGTCTACTGCGCCGGCTCCTGCGTCAACCCGCTCACCAGCCAGACCTTCTGCGGGGCGTCCGGCTACTGCACCGGGACGAGCGCCGGCACGACCTGCCTGCCGGGCCAGACCTGCTCCTCGGGGACCTGCCTGGCGAACTGCACCTGGAGCCCGCCGGTGGCGCCGGTGAGCCCCCCCGTCGCGCCCTTCCTCACCCCCTGGCCCGCCTACCCCTTCACGACGCTCGCGCCCTACGTCGCCTACGTGAGCGACGGCCTGCCGGCGGCCGCGGCGCAGCTCATCGGCCAGCCCGGCGGCGGCGTGGTGTCGGGCCTCGTCCAGGAGGCCGACCTGAACCTCGCCTTCCTCACGCACGGCTTCGACCTCTCCACCTCCCCGCTGACCACCAGCAGCATCTTCGCGATCGACGCGCAGCTCTTCGTCCCGGCGGGGCTGGCCTACGACGACAGCGCGTCGATCGTCGTCCAGACCACCGAGCAGAGCCCGGCCCCGGCGGACGGGAGCGCGGTCACGGCGCTCTGCCCGATCGCCACCGGGGGGCTCCGGGTGGAGCTCGACTTCCCGCGGAGCAACGGCGCGCCGACCGTCGCCCTGTACGACCAGAGCACCTGCCCGGCGACCGCGATCGCGCCGACGGCGACGATCAACCCGATCCCGGCGCCGCTCGTCGGCGGGTGGCACGACCTCCGGATCGAGGGGGCGGGCTCGACCTGCCACTACCGCGTCCTGGTCGACAACACCGAGATCGAGCGCTGGACCGTGCCGGCGACCACCTGCGCGAACCTGACCGGGACCCACTTCGCGATCGCCAGCGGCCCGACGAGCACGGCGGGAGCCCCGGCGCTCGTCACCTGGAGCAACGTCTCCCAGTTCCTCGGGGTCGGGAAGACCAGCCCGGCCGACTGCGTCCCCTAGCCGGGGAGGCTCCGGGGGCCCGCGCCGGGCGGGCGCCCGACGCTCACCCGAGCGCGTGGAAGACGCGCTGGACGTCCTCGTCCTGCTCGAGGGCGTCGACCAGCTCGAGCACCTCGTGCGCCTGCTCCTCCGGCAAGGTGACCGGGGTCTGCGGCACGAACTCCGACTCGGCCGAGAGGACGTGGAGGCCGCGCGCCTCGATGGCCGCCTGGAGCCGGCCGAAGTCCTGGAAGGCGCAGCGGATCACCACCTGCCGCTCGCCCTTCTCGCCCGTCCCCTCGCCCAGCTCCTCGAGGCCGTGGTCGATCAGGTCGAGCTCGAGCGCGTCGAGGTCGAGCCCCTCCGGCGGGAGCCGGAAGACGCCCATCTTCTGGAACTGGAAGGCGACGCTCCCGGCCGTCCCCATGTTGCCGCCGTGGTTCTTGAAGGCGACCCGGACGTTGGCGACCGTGCGGACGACGTTGTCGGTCGCGGTCTCGACCACCACCGGCACGCCGTGGGGGCCGTACCCCTCGTAGATCACGACCTCGTAGGCCTGCTGGTCCTGGCCGCTGGCGCGCTTGATCGCCGCCTCGACCTTGTCCTTCGGCATGTTGGCGCCGCGGGCGTTCTGGAGCGCCCGCCGCAGGGCCGGGTTCCCGTCCGGGCTCGGGCCGCCCGCCTTCACCGCGATCGCGATGTCCTTGGCGATCCGGGTGAAGACCTTCGCCATCTTGTTCCAGCGGGCGAACATGGTCGCCTTGCGCGTCTCGAAGATCCGTCCCATCGCTCACCCTCTCCGGCGGGGGGTCGGTCCCCGCGAGGCACGTCTTATCCCACCGCGGCGCCCCTGTCCGCCAGCCCGGCGGCGCGCCGGCCCGGGGCGGCGGTGCGGCCCGCCCGGGCGCCGGGGTAGACTCGGTCCGGTGACCGGACGATCGAGCAGGCGGGGCGCGGCGGTGGCGCGGGAGCTCCTCCCCGGCCAGTCGCCCGAGCTCCTGAAGGCGCTCCACATCCTCACCCGCGACGGCGCCCTCAACGCCGACTCCCTCCGCAAGCTGAAGCAGGTGAACCACCTCGTCCGGCTGCTGGCGCCGGCGATCGAGGACGTCCTCGCGCGCTTCGGCGACCCGGTGCTCGTCGACTGCGGCGCCGGCAAGAGCTACCTCGGCTTCGTGCTCCACGAGCTCTTCCTGCGCCCCGCGGGGAAGGGATCGCTCCACGCGGTCGAGGCGCGGCCGGAGCTGGTGGCGGCGGCGGAGGCGCTGGCCGCCCGGCTCGGGGCCGACCGGATGCGCTTCGAGCGGGCGGCGATCGACGCCGCCGCCCCGCCGGCCCGGGTCCACCTCGTCACCGCGCTCCACGCCTGCGACACGGCCACCGACGACGCGCTCGCCCTCGCCGTCCGCCACGGCGCCGACCACGTCGCCGTCGTCCCCTGCTGCCAGGCGGAGGTCGCGCGCCAGCTCGGCGAGGCGGCCGCCCCCGCGCCCCTCCTGGCGCCGCTCTTCGAGCACCCCTGGCACCGGCGCGAGTTCGGCTCCCACCTCACCAACGTCGTCCGCGCCCTGGCGCTCCGGGCCTCCGGCTACGCGGTCACCGTCACCGAGCTGGCCGGCTGGGAGCACTCGCTCAAGAACGAGCTGATCCTCGGGCGCAAGGTGCGCGCCTCCGATCGCGCCGCGGAGGACCGGCTCCTCGGGCTGTGCGCGGCGGCCGGGATCCGGCCGAAGATCGTGCGCCTGCTCTTCCCGGCAGGCGCGCCCGCGCCCTAGCGGTGCGCCTCGGCCAGATCCGGGTGCTTCTCCAGGAACTCGTCGAAGGTCCCCGGGAAGTCGAGCACCTGCTCGCCCGGGTGGAGCGACCAGACGCGGCTCCCCACCTCGCGGATCAGCTCCTGGTCGTGGGTGACGAGGATCACCGTCCCCTCGTACCGCTGGAGCCCCTCGGAGAGCGCGGCGATCGACTGGAGGTCGAGGTGGTTCGTCGGCTCGTCGAGGACCAGGACGTTGTCCTTGAAGAGCATGAGCTTGGCGAGGAGGAGCCGGACCGTCTCGCCGCCGGAGAGGGTCGCGGTCGGCTTCATCCGCTCCTCGCCGGAGAAGAGCATGCGCCCGAGGAGGCCGGAGATCTCCTCGTTGGTGAGCTTGTCCTCGAGCTCGCGGAGCCACCCGAAGGCGGTCGTCCCAGGCCGGACCACCCCCGCCTGGTCCTGCGGCAGGTAGCCGACCTGGGCCTGGTGGCCCCAGCGGACGTGGCCGTGATCCGGCTTCAGCTCGCCGGCGATCATCTTGGCCAGGGTCGTCTTCCCCACGCCGTTCTTCCCGATGACGCAGATCTTCTCGCCCCGGGTGACCAGCGCCGAGAAGGGCCGGACGACCCGCTCGTCCCCGTACCGCTTCTCGATCGACTCGAGGGTGAGGGTCTGCTTGCCGCTCGGCGCCTTCTGCTCGAACTTGATGAAGGGCGCGGCGATGTTCGAGCGCTTCATCTCGTCGAGCTTCAGCTTCTGCATCGCCCGGATGCGGCTCTGCACCTGCGAGGCCCGGGTGCCGGCGTGGAAGCGGGCGACGAAGTCCTGGAGCTGGGCGATCTTCTTCTTCTTCTCGGAGTTCTCCGACTCCACCCGGCTGCGCACCTGGCCCTTGTGGCGGACCATGTCGTCGTAGCCGCCCGGGTAGAGGATGATCGCCTCGTAGTCGATGTCGGCGATGTGGGTGCAGATGGCGTTGAGGAAGTGCCGGTCGTGGCTGATGGTGACCAGCACCCCCTCGTAGGCCAGCAGGAACCGCTCCAGCCAGCGGATCGACTCGAGGTCGAGGTGGTTCGTCGGCTCGTCGAGGAGGAGCGCCTGCGGCTTGCCGAAGAGCGCCTGGGCGAGGAGCACCCGGAGCTTGTAGCCGCCGGCCAGGGCGCGCATCGGCTGGTCGTGGAACTCCGCGTCCACCCCGAGGCCGGAGAGGAGCTCGCCGGCCGTCGCCTCCGCCGAGTAGCCGTCCTCCTCGCCGATCACCCCCTCGAGCTCGGCGAGCCGCATCCCGTCGGCGTCGGTCATCTCCGGGCGGGCGAGCAGCTGCTCCTTCTCCGCCATCGCGCTCCAGAGCGGGCCGTTCCCCATCAGCACCACGTCGATCACCCGGTGATCCTCGTACCGGAAGTGGTCCTGGCGGAGGATGCCGAGCCGCCGGGGGCGCTGCACCTGGCCGGTGTCGGGCTCCTCGTCGCCGGCGAGGATCTTCATGAAGGTGGTCTTGCCGGCGCCGTTCGGCCCGGTGAGGCCGTAGCGGGCGCCCGGCGAGAAGGCGACGTTCACGTCATCGAAGAGCTTCTTGGGGCCGAAGGCCTTGGTGACGTCCTGGACCGAGATCATGGGGGTCGGGTTCTAGCGGAAACGGGGGGGGATCGGAAGCGGGTCCGCCCGCCCGATTGTGCGCCGCCAGGACCCATAGGATGCTCCGGGCCGATGCTTGCCCGAACCGCGGCCCCGCCCCTCCTCCTCGCCAGCCTCGCCGCCCTCGCCGCCGCCGGCTGCGGCGGCTCCTCCGGCTCCTCCGGCGGCTCGGGGGGCGGCGGCACCGCCGGCCTCGGCGCCTACTGCAAGGCGAGCAGCGACTGCCGGGTCCCCTACTGGTGCGAGTACCCGACGGGCGCCACCTCGGGCAGCTGCACCGCCGCCACCTGCGAGGTGCTCCACCAGGCGTCGGTCTACGCCGGGAACACCCTCGACCTCGGGATCCACGGCGTCGGCGACACCGTCCACTTCGACGTCCCGCCGGGGACCGCCGGGTTCTCGATCCTCGCCCAGGTCGAGCCGATCTCCGCCGGGAGCAACGTGCTCACGGCCCCGATCAGCATCGTGCCGTCGGGGAGCAACGCCATCGAGAACGGCGTCGTGCCGAACCTGGTGACCACCCCCGCCGGCTCGACCTACTACGACGACTTCGCCTCGCCGCCGAACGACGTCTACGGCTACCCGGACTGGTCGAGGCAGCAGGCCGCCTACCTGATCCCCCGCGGCTTCGCCGGCGCCTTCACCGTCCCCAACACCTCCGCCGCGCTCTCCGGGGTCGCGGCCGGGAACGTGGCGGTCGGGAGCTGGTCCTTCCTGGTGAACGACTACGCCTACGAGTGCGCGACCGGATCCGGCTGCTCGGTACCGGCGGGCAGCGGCACCGCCGGCGCCTACGACCTCCAGGTGCTCCTGCGCCCGGCCGCGGCGACCGGGGGGATCCCCGCGACCGGCACGCTCGACGTGAAGGTCTACTTCGTGTCGAGCGTCTACACCGCCGCCGCCGCCGGCGCCGATCCGCGCTTCCAGCGCTTCGTCCAGGACCTCCAGGCGCTCTACGCCCCGGCCGGGATCGCCGTGCGGGTCACCTGGGCCGACGCCCCGCTGGCGGCCATCGACCGGTTCTCGACCATCGTCTTCGACCCGAGCAACCCGAGCCCGTGCGGCGACGAGCGGCAGCTCTACACCTACGGCGACACCACCGACGACGGGGCGCGCCTCTTCCTCGTCGACGCCATCACCGAGGCGTCTCCGACCCAGAACCTCCAGGTGCTCGGCTTCGACGGCGCCGTCCCCGGCCCCTCGGCGCTCCCGGCGACGGTGAGCAGCGGCTCCGTCGCCTCGCTCGGCGCCAGCCTCCCCAGCCTCAGCCCGACCGACCCGTACAACTACGCCAACACCTGCGGCCAGTCCCCCTCGTTCTCCCTCACCACCTGCGGCGTCGACGTCCTCGCCTACGTCGCGGCCCACGAGATCGGCCACTGGCTCGGCCTCTACCACACGACCGAGGAGACCGGAGACCAGTTCGACCCGCTCGACGACACGCCCATCTGCGGCTGCACCCAGTGCACCGCGGCCGGCAGCGCGGACCAGAAGAGCTGCAACAGCAACGGCCCGAAGGGCGCGCCGACCCTCATGTCGGCGAGCTGGTGCACCGGGAGCGCCTCGAACCCCTGCCCCGGGGGCGGCGACCTCTGCCCGGCCGCGAGCCCCTGCGGCGGCGGCGCCGACCTCATGTTCTACATGCTCGACCAGACCGTCTCGACCGGCGAGCTGAGCCCGCAGCAGGCCGCGGTCATGCGCGCCAACCCGGCGGTCCGCTAGGAGCTCCCATGGTCGCCCTGCTCTCCCTCGCCCTCTCCCTCGCGGCCCTCCCCGCCGCCGGCCCCGCCTGCGTCCCGCCCGCCGG
>JAJYHA010000416.1 GCA_021784995.1 Myxococcales bacterium | reverse complement strand
TTCCGATCTTCAGGATGCCGCCGATGTACCACATGGCGAGCTCGGAGAGCCCCGCGTACCCGTCGCCGGCGAAGAGCGGCTTGCCCGCCTTCCAGATGGACTGGTGCGTGTGCATGCCGGAGCCGTTGTCGCCGTACAGCGGCTTCGGCATGAAGGTCACGGTCTTGCCGTGCCGGCGCGCCACGTTCTTGATGCAGTACTTGAACCACTGGAGGTTGTCGGCGCAGCGGACCAGGGAGTCGAAGCGGATGTCGATCTCGGCCTGCCCGGCGGTCGCCACCTCGTGGTGCTGCCGCTCGATCTTGATGCCGACCGCCTCCATCACGCGGCACATCTCGGTGCGGATGTCCTGCTGGCTGTCGGTGGGCGCGACCGGGAAGTAGCCCTCCTTGTAGCGGGGCTTGTAGCCGAGGTTGCCGCCCGGCTCTTCACGGCCGGTGTTCCACTGCCCCTCGACCGAGTCGACCTCGTAGAAGGAGTGGTTCACGCCCGCGTCGTAGCGGACCTCGTCGAAGATGAAGAACTCCGGCTCGGGGCCGAAGTAGGCCACGTCGCCGATGCCGGTGGACTTGAGGTACTTCTCCGCCTTGATGGCGATGTTGCGCGGATCGCGGGAGTAGGGCTCCTTCGTGATCGGATCGACCACGTTGCAGATGATCGAGAGCGTCGGCTCCGCCATGAACGGATCGACCACGGCCGTCGCCGGATCCGGCATCACCAGCATGTCGGAGGCGTTGATGGCCTGCCAGCCGCGGATCGACGAGCCGTCGAACCCGAGCCCCTCCTCGAAGACCTCCTCGGAGAGCTCGGTGAGGGGGATCGAGAAGTGCTGCCAGATCCCGATGAAGTCCATGAACTTCAGGTCCACGTAGGTGGCCTTCTTCTCCTGGGCCAGCCCGAGGACCTGCTTCGGGGTGAGGTTCGCCATCGTTCTGTCCTATCTCCTGGGATGCTGGGGGTTTCGCCGCGCGATCCGTTAGCACGGCCCGTGCCACGACGGCAACGCAACAGAGCATGTCGCGCGTGGGTCCTGCATGCTCGTCCTGCTCGTATTACGTGCAGCTGCCTGCCTTGAAAACGTGCAGCCCGGGCCGGGAGAGGCTGGCCGCGTCCGGGGTCTAGCGGGGCTTCATCCCGAGCGCACGCATCCGCTCCCGGAGCGTGTTGCGGTTCATTCCGAGCAGCTCGGCGGCGCGGAGCTGGTTGCCGTGCGTGCGGGTCATGGCGGCGGTGATGAGGGGCGCCTCGACCGTGGCCAGGGCCGCGGCGTGCCGTCCGCCCTCGGGCGGCGGGGCGTCGAGGATCTGCTCCACCAGCGCGGCGAGCCCCCGCTCACCCAGCGAGGTGCTGGGCAGGAGGCCCGAGAGGTCCTTGGCCGTGATCCGCGTCGAGGGCGCCTTCAGGATGGCGCGCTGGATCACGTTCTGCAGCTCGCGCACGTTGCCGGGCCAGGCGTGCGCGAGCAGCAGCGGCTCGGTGTCCTTCGCGAGCGCCACGCTCCGGCCCTTGAGCTGCTCGCCGTACTTGGCCGTGAAGTGGCGCGCCAGGAGGACCACGTCGCCCTCGCGCTCGCGCAGCGGGGGCAGGCGGATGGGCACCACCGCCAGCCGGTAGTACAGGTCGCGCCGGAAGCGGCCCTCCTCGACCGAGCGCGTCAGGTCGGCGTTGGTGGCGGCCACGATGCGGACGTCCACCGCCGTGGGGCGCGTCCCGCCGACGCGGTCGACCTCGCGCTCCTGCAGGACGCGCAGCAGCTTCGCCTGCAGCTCGACCGGCAGCTCGCCGATCTCGTCGAGGAAGAGGGTCCCGCCGTTCGCCAGCTCGAACTTCCCCGCCCGCCGGTCGAGGGCGCCCGTGAAGGAGCCCTTCTCGTGGCCGTACAGCTCGCTCTCGATGAGGTCGCGCGGGATGGCCGCCATGTTGACGGTGATGAACGGCCCACGCGCCCGCGCCGAGTTGGCGTGGATGGCGCGCGCGACCAGCTCCTTGCCCGTCCCGCTCTCGCCCATGAGCAGCACCGTCATCTCGGTGCGCGCCACCCGGCCGATCTCCTTGAAGACCTCCACCACCGCCGGCGAGCGGCCGATGAGCATGTCGGCGATGGAGCCTGCGCCACCGGGCGGCTCCGTCGCGGCCCGCTCCTCCGGCGGCGCAGGGGGTGCGCCGGCAGCCGCCGGCTCCGCGCGCCCGTGCTCCGTCTCCGGCCCGGGCCCGAGGTCGCGCACGATCCGCTCCACGCGCGCGAGGTCGAAGGGCTTCCCCAGGTAGTCCGCGGCGCCGCGCTTCATCGCCTCGACGGCGGAGCGCATCGTGTCCTCGGCCGTCATCACGACCACGAAGGGCGAGTGGGGGCGCTGCACCAGCTCGCCCAGCAGGCGGAACCCGTCGTCCCCCGGCAGTCGGATGTCGAGGAGCACGAGCCCGACGCCGTCGCCGTCGAGGCCGGCGCGGTCGATCTTCTCGCGCGCCTCCTCCGCGCTCCCCGCCTCCTCGTAGGGCACTCCGGCGCGCTCGCACGTCCGCGCCAGGACGAAGCGGATGGAGGGTTCGTCGTCGACGATCAGGACCTTTCGCACGGCCCGTCCCCTAGCAAGGAACCTGCCACACCTCGTACGGGGCGGGCTATCACCCGGTCGAGACGGCGCGCCGGCCCGCCTGCTGCCCCTCTCCCCCACCCCCCGCCGGGCTCAGGAGAGGCCGAGCGGCAGGTAGACCGCCGATTCGGCACCGCCGCCCGGGCGATTCCTGACCTCGATCCGGCCTCCGTGCGCCTCGACGATGCGCCGGGAGATGGCGAGCCCCAGCCCGGTCCCGTGGGCCTTTGAGGTGGCGAACGGGGTGAAGAGGCGCGGCAGCATCGAGTCGGGGACGCCCGGGCCGCTGTCCACGACGGCGATCCGCGCCAGGGGCCGGCTGCGCCCCCCGACGCCGCGGAGGCGCACCGGCGCGACGCCGGTCTCGAAGGTGACCTCGCGCCGCTCGGAGCCCTGGACCGCCTCCACGGCGTTCCGGACCAGGTTGAGCAGCACCTGCGTGATCTTCTCCGGGTCGGCGTGCAGCGGAGGGAGCGAGGGGTCGTACCGCTCCGCGTACCGGACGCGGTCTCCGCCCGGCATCCCGCGCGCCAGGACCAGCACGTCGCCCAGCACGGCGTGGATGTCGACCGGCGCCGGCTGCAGCGCGGCGGGGCGGGCCAGGTCGAGCAGCTCGCGCACGAGCCCGTCCACCCGGCGCGCCTCGCGCGCGATGACCTGGGCGTACTCGCGCGCCGCCCCCTCGGCCTCGCGCGCCAGCAGCTCGGCCGATCCTTGAAGACCGGCCAGCGGGTTCTTGATCTCGTGGGCGAGGCCCGCGGCCAGGGCCTCGAAGTCGAGCGAGCGCTCGGTGGCCCGGGGCGTCCGGAGCGCGATCACGGTGCCGGCGCAGGTCGGGCCGTCGAGCAGCGGCGCCGCCTCGGCCACCAGGGCGCCCCCGCCGCCCTGCGGGCTCGGGAAGCCGGACGAGGCCGACTCGTGCGACACGCGCGCCCGCTCGGCCAGCATGCCGAGCTGCGCGCCGCCCGGAAGCGAGCTCACCGGGAGCCCCGCGGCCCGCGCGCGGCTGCGGCCGAACAGCTCCTCCGCGGCGGGGTTGAGGTGCAGGACGCCGCCGGCGGCGTCCACGATCACGATCGCGTCCGCGAGCGAGTCCACCGCCGCGCGGGCGGTGGCGGCCGGCAGCGGCGGGGGCCTCGAGCGCCGCGCGATCTTACAGCGCCTCTTCGCCGCGCTCGCCGGTGCGGATGCGGATGACCTCCTCCACCGGGAACACGAAGATCTTGCCGTCGCCGATGCGGCCCGTCTTCGCCGCGCGCTCGATCGCCTCGACCACGCGGCCGACGATCTGGTCGGAGACGACGACCTCGACCTTCACCTTGGGGAGGAAGTCGACGACGTACTCGGCGCCGCGGTAGAGCTCGGTGTGACCCTTCTGCCGGCCGAAGCCCTTCACCTCGGTGGCGGTCAGGCCGGCCACGCCGACCTCCGAGAGGGCCTGCTTCACCTCGTCGAGCTTGAATGGCTTGATGATGGCTTCGACCTTCTTCACGTCTCACCTCGCAGGATGAATGAGCCCCGACGCTACGCTTCGAGGGTCCGGCCGGTCAAGGATCGTCGCGCGGCTGCGGCGCACCGCCGCCGTCCCGCCGCCCCCGTCCCGTGCTGCGCCCGGATCGATCCGTACACCGATTCCATGGCTCGTCACCAGCGCCGAGTGACGGGCCGGCCTCCTCGCCGCACCATCCGGGGTGTAAATTCCGCACCGTGAACCCGCTCTCCGCCCTGGCGTGGCTCCTCCTCGCCGCCCTGGCCGTGTGGGCTCACCATGCGTTCTGGTCGCGCCACTACCGCGTGCCGACCGGCGAGGACGAGCTCCTCTTCGCCCAGACGGCCGACGGGTGGCGGCTCGCCCTGGCGCGGCGCAGGCCGCGCGGCCCGCCGCGGGGCCCGCCCGTGCTGCTCGTGCACGGGCTGGCGGCCAACCGCGTCGCGATGGACTTCTGCCTCGTCCGCTGGTCGCTCTCGGCCCACCTGGCAGGCGCCGGCTTCGACTGCTTCGCGCTCGACCTGCGCGGCCACGGCCGATCGCGCCCCCGACCACGCGGTGCGTCAAGTGGCTGGAGCGTGGACGACTACGTCCGTCTCGACGTGCCGGCCGCGCTGGAGGCGATCCGGCTGGCCACGGGCGAGCGCCGGGTGCTCTGGGTGGGGCACAGCCAGGGCGCGCTGGTGGGGATCGCGGTCTGCGGGCTGCAACCCGAGCGCATCGCGGGCCTGGTGGCGATCGCCGCGCCCGTCTTCTTCCCGGCCCGAGGGCCCGGGCGGTTCCTGGCGCGCCTGGCGTTCCTCTTCCTGGGCCCGATGAACCGCTTCGTGGCGCGCAGCCTGGCTCCCTTCGCCGGCTGGTGGCATCCGCCGGTGAGCGAGATCGCCATCAACACGCGCAACGTGGAGCGGACGCTCTACCGGCGCGTGCTCGTCAACGTGGTGGAGAACGCGCCGCGCGGCGTGCTCCGGCAGTTCGCGCGCTGGGCCCTGCGGGACGAGTTCCGCTCGCGCGACGGCGCCACCGACTACCGCGCCGCCATGGCACGCTGCCGCCAGCCGGCGCTCTTCGTGGCCGGCGAGGCCGATCGCATCGCGCCGCCCGAGGTGGTCGAGCGCGCGGCGCGCCTGTGGGGCGGCGAGGCGACGCTCCTCCGCGTGGGCCTCGCGGCCCGGGCGCGCTGCGATTACGGGCACGCCGATCTGCTCTTCGGTACCGCTGCGCCCGAGGACGTCTTCACGCCGATCCGCGGCTGGCTGACCTCCCACTCCACGGAGGGACCCTCGGGCGCGCCCGGGGCCGTGCCCGAGGGCGGCGCCGCGTGATCCGGCTGGCGCTCCTCCTCGCGTCGGCGCTGGTCGCCGCCGACGTGCCCGTCACCGTCCCACCGCGCGAGCAGGCGGCCCGGACCTTCGCCTGCCCGCCGGGCGCGGAGCTCCTGGGCGCCCCGCCGCCGCTCGGGTTCGAGACCTGGTGCGAGCTGCCCGGCGAGCCGCCGGCGACGCGGCGCCACGGGCCGGCCCTCACCTGGTACGACGACGGCGGGCTCGCCAAGGCGAGCGCCTTCGATCACGGACGCCTCGAGGGCCTCTTCCTGGAGTGGCACCGCAACGGCAAGCCGGCGCGCGCGGGCCGCTACCACGCCGGCGAGCGAGAGGGGCGCTGGACCCTCTGGTTCGAGAGCGGGCTGCGCGAGGAGGAGTGCGGCTACGCCCACGACCTGCAGCACGGCCCCTTCGCCGCCTGGTGGCCGAACGGCCGGCGGCGCTCGGAGGGGCGCTTCTGCCGGGGCCTCCAGTGCGGAACCTGGACCACCTGGGACGACGCGGGGCGCGAGCTCGGGCGGATGACCTACGAGGAGATCCGCGGCACGCCCTGAGCGGTGGGAACGCGCAGCCCCGGCGCAGGCTCCGCCGTGACCCGACCCGGTCCCGTCACGCGCGCCGGCCCGCTACATCGGCGAGATCGGCGCGCCGCGGCGGGCGAGGCGCTCCGCGTCGAGGTAGGCGTCGAAGGCGGCCGACGGCACCGGTACGGTGAAGAGCGTCGCGACCAGCGGGTAGTCGCCCAGCTCCACCTCCTGCTCGACGCCGGGCGTCACCGTGACGCGCCCGCGGGTCAGCACCTGCTCGGAGGGGAGCGCCAGGGCGTAGGTCACGAGGAGGTCGCCCGAGGGCTGGCGCTCCGTCTCGACGCGCAGGTCGAGGCGCACGTCCTCCGGGTGCTCCGGATCTCGCAGGAGCACCTCCGAGACCCGTCCCGGCGTGGCGATGAGGCGGGGGCGCGCGACGATCCGCCCCTCCGGGTCGTGGATCTCGAACGAGACCAGCTCGCCCGCCGATCCCTCCTCGTCGGCCGCGGCGCGGTGCCGCTCCAGCGCGCGCCGGGTCTTGAGCGCCATCTCGGCGGAGCTGCCGCCGAGCAGGAACGCGAGCACCAGCGTCGCGGCGGTCTTGGTGAGCCTCATGGGTGTCACTCGAATGGGTCCTAACGGGGATCGAGCCCGTCGGCCGTTTATTCCACGGATCGCCCTCGAACCGCATCACCCCCCCTCCGCGTGGGTCCTCGGGTGCGCCCCGCGGCCCAATCAGGCCGCGTGCCAGCGGGAGCCGTCGAACGCGGCCCGCCCTTCGGCGCGCAGCTTCTCCAGCGAGGCGAGGCAGCTCCGGGCCGCGACCGGCCACAGGAAGGCGGGCGTGTCCTGGTACGCGCGCGCCGTCACCTCGTCGAGCGTGCCGGGAGCGGCCAGCGCGGC
>JAJYHA010000215.1 GCA_021784995.1 Myxococcales bacterium | reverse complement strand
GCCGGCGGGGCCGCCCGCGCCGGGGGCTCGCGGCCGTCGGCGCCGCCGCGCAGGAACTCCTCCAGCCGCTCCAGCACCAGCGCGCGGCGGAGCACCTCGTCGGCGGTGTCGACCAGGACCAGCTCGAGCTTCTCCCGCACCCGGCGCGGGATCTCGCGCAGGTCCTTCTCGTTCTCGCGCGGCACGAGGATGGTGCGGATCCCGCCGCGCTGGGCGGCGAGCGCCTTCTCCTTGAGCCCGCCGATCGGCAGCACCCGCCCGCGGAGGGTGATCTCCCCGGTCATCGCCACGTCCCGCCGGACCGGGATCCGGCAGAGCGCCGAGACGAGGGTGGTGACCATGGTGACGCCGGCCGAGGGGCCGTCCTTGGGGATGGCCCCCTCGGGGACGTGGACGTGGATGTCGATCGACTCGAGGAAGCGCCGCTCGAGCCCGAGCGCGCCGGCCCGGCTCCGCACGTAGCTCATCGCCGCCTGCGCCGACTCCTGCATCACGTCGCCGAGCTTCCCGGTGATGATCAGCTTCCCCTTCCCGGGCATCACCGTCGCCTCGACGGTGAGCAGCTCGCCGCCGAGCTCGGTCCAGGCGAGGCCGGTGGTGAGCCCGACGCGGTCCTGGTCCTCGACCGTGCCGTGGCGGTGGGTCGGCGGGCCGAGGAACCGCTGCACCATCCGCGGGGAGACGACGTAGGTCTGCCCCTCCGGCCGGCCGCGCCGGAGCAGGTCCTTGGCCAGCTTGCGGCAGATCCCGGCGATCTCGCGCTCCAGCGACCGGACCCCCGACTCCCGGGTGTAGCGGTCGATCACCAGGCGGAGCGCGTCGCGCCGGAAGGTGACCGGCACCGCCGCGAGCCCGTTCAGCTCGAGCTGCTTGGGGATGAGGTACCGCCGGGCGATGGAGAGCTTCTCCAGGTCGGTGTAGCCGGCGATCCGGATGACCTCCATCCGGTCCTGGAGCGGGAGCGGGATCCCGCCCATGGTGTTGGCGGTGCAGATGAACATCACCCGCGACAGGTCGTAGTCGAGGTCGAGGTAGTGGTCGACGAAGGCCTGGTTCTGCTCGGGGTCGAGCACCTCCAGGAGCGCCGCGCTCGGGTCGCCGCGGAAGTCGGTGGACATCTTGTCCACCTCGTCGAGGAGGAAGACCGGGTTGTCGCTGCCGGCCTTCTTGAGCGACTGGATGATCTTCCCGGGCAGGGCGCCGATGTAGGTCCGGCGGTGGCCGCGGATCTCGGCCTCGTCGCGGACGCCCCCCAGGCTGATCCGGACGAACTTCCGGTTCATCGCCCGGGCGATCGAGCGCGCCAGCGAGGTCTTGCCGACGCCCGGGGGGCCGACGAAGCAGAGGATCGGCCCCTTCACCTTCTCCACCAGCTTCTGGACGGCGAGGTACTCGAGGATGCGGTCCTTCGCCTTGCGCAGGCCGAAGTGGTCCTCGTCGAGGATCCCCTGGGCGCTGGCGATGTCGAGCTTGTCCTCGGTCGCCTCGAACCAGGGGAGCGAGAGGATCCAGTCGACGTAGTTGCGGACCACCGTCGCCTCGGCGCTCATCGGGCTCATCATCTTCAGCTTCTTGAGCTCCTTGCGCGCCTTGAGGCCGGCCTCCTTCGACATCCGGGTGGTCTTGATCTTCTCCTCGAGCTCCTGGAGCTCGTTCTTGAACTCGTCCCGCTCGCCGAGCTCCTTCTGGATCGCCTGCATCTGCTCGTTGAGGTAGTACTCCTTCTGCGTCTTCTCCATCTGCTTCTTGACGCGCGTCCGGATCTTCTTCTCGACCTGGAGGATCTCGATCTCGCTCTGCATGAGCTGGAAGAGCCGCTCCAGCCGGGGCATCGGCGCCTCGAGCTCCAGGATCGACTGGCGGTCGTCCAGCTTGAGGAGCAGGTGGGCGACGATGGTGTCGGCGAGCCGGCCGGCGTCGTCGATGGCCGCCACCGACTGGATCATCTCCGGCGGGATCCGCTTGTTCAGCTTGACGTAGGTCTCGAAGGTCGCGTGGACCGAGCGGGTGAGCGCCTCGAGCTCGACCGTCTTCTCGGCGACCTCCTCGAGCACCTCCGCCTCGACCGAGAGGTAGGGCTCGCCCTCGAGGTGACGCCGGATCCGGGCGCGCCGGGTCCCCTCCACCAGGACCTTCACGGTGGAGTCCGGGAGGCGGAGGAGCTGGATCACCGTCCCGACCGTCCCCAGCGAGAAGATGTCGTCGGGCCCCGGATCGTTGATCCGGGCCTTCTTCTGGGCGCAGAGGAGGATCGTCTTGTCGCCGGCCATCGCCGCCTCGAGGGCCGCGATCGACCTGGGCCGCCCGACGAAGAGGGGGACGACCATGTGCGGGAAGACGATGATGTCCCGGAGGGGGAGGAGCGGGAGCTGGCGCGCGCGCGCGCCGTCCTTGCCGCCCCCGTCCGACCGCGAGAAGAGTGCCACGCCGCCTCCTTCGTGCCGCGGCCGCGCCCCGCCCGGCCCGACCCCCCGGGAGGCGGGCGGGCCCGGCGCTACGCGCTCTCGGCCTCCTTCTCCATCACCACCAGCGGCGGCTCGCCGCGGTCGATGACCTCCTCGGAGATCACGATCTCGCGGACGTTCCGCCGGCTCGGCACGTCGTACATGATGTCCAGCATCGCCTGCTCGAGGATCGCCCGCAGCCCGCGGGCCCCCGCCTTGTTCCGCGCCGCCGCCCGGGCGATGGCGACCAGCGCCCCGTCGGTGAACTTGAGGTTCACCCCGTCCATCTCCAGGAGGCGGTGGTACTGCTTCACCAGCGCGTTCCGGGGCCGGGTGAGGATGTCGACGAGCGCCGCCTGGTCGAGCTCCTCCAGGCTGGTCACCACCGGGAGCCGGCCGACGAACTCCGGGATCATCCCGAACTTGAGCAGGTCGTCCGGCTCGACCAGCGCCAGCAGCTCGCCGACGTTCCGCTCGGTCTTGCTGGTCACGTCGCTCCCGAAGCCGAGGCTCCGGCCGCCGACCCGCCGCTCCACGATCGCCTCCAGCCCGCAGAAGGCGCCGCCGCAGATGAAGAGGATGTTGGTGGTGTCGACCTGCAGGAACTCCTGCTGGGGGTGCTTCCGCCCGCCCTTGGGCGGGACGTTGGCGATGGTCCCCTCGATGATCTTGAGGAGCGCCTGCTGGACGCCCTCGCCGGAGACGTCGCGGGTGATCGACGGGTTCTCGCTCTTGCGCGCGATCTTGTCGATCTCGTCGATGTAGACGATCCCCTTCTGCGCCCGCTCGATGTCGTGGTCGGCGGCCTGCAGGAGGTTGACGATGATGTTCTCGACGTCCTCGCCGACGTAGCCGGCCTCGGTCAGGGTGGTGGCGTCGGCGATGGTGAAGGGGACGTTCAGGATCTTGGCGAGCGTCTGGGCCAGGAGCGTCTTGCCGGAGCCGGTCGGCCCGAGCAGCAGGATGTTCGACTTCTGGAGCTCGACGTCGTCGATGGCGACCCGGCTCTCGATCCGCTTGTAGTGGTTGTGGACGGCGACGGCGAGGGTCTTCTTGGCCCGCTCCTGGCCGACGACGTACTCGTCGAGGATCGCCTTGATCTCCGAGGGGCGCGGGACCCGGAGCTTCGGGTCGCGCTTCTCCTCGCCGGCGATCTCCTCGGCGATGATGTCGTTGCACAGGCCGATGCACTCGTCGCAGATGTACACGGTGGGCCCGGCGATGAGCTTCTTGACCTCCTTCTGCGACTTCCCGCAGAAGCTGCAGCTCAGGCTCTCGCGCTTCTCCACGGCGGTCTCTCCTCGGCGCCCGGCCCGGGCCCCCGGAACATTCTAGCCGGCCTTCGGCCCCGCCGCCTTCTTCGAGGAGATCACCTCGTCGACGAGGCCGTACTCCTTCGCCTCGGCGGCGCTCATGAAGTAGTCCCGCTCGGTGTCCCGCTCGATCCGATCGAGCGGCTGGCGCGCGTTCGCGGCCAGGAGCTCGTTGAGCCGCTTCTTGAGGCGCAGGATCTCCTTGGCCTGGATCTCGATGTCGGTGGCCTGCCCACCCGCCCCGCCCGAGGGCTGGTGGATCATCACCCGCGCGTTCGGGAGCGCGAAGCGCTTGCCCTGCGCGCCGCCGGCCAGCAGGAAGGCCCCCATGCTGGCCGCCTGGCCCAGGCAGATGGTCGAGACGGCCGGCTTCACGTACTGCATCGTGTCGTAGATCGCCATGCCGGAGGAGACCGAGCCCCCGGGGCTGTTGATGTAGAGGTTGATGTCCTTGTCCGGGTCCTCCGACTCGAGGAAGAGGAGCTGGGCGATGATCACGTTGGCGACGTCGTCGTCCACCGGGGTGCCGAGGAAGACGATCCGGTCCTTGAGGAGCCGGCTGTAGATGTCGTAGCTGCGCTCGCCGCGGTGGGTCTGCTCGACCACGAACGGCATCGGGATGTAGGGCATCGCGTCGCTCCCTCTCGGTTCAGGACTGGACGGTGGCGGCCTGGGCGAGCAGGGAGAAGGCCTTCTCCTCGCGCACCCGGCTCTCCAGGGCGGCGCGCGCGTCCTTGCCGCGCAGCTGCTTCTGGACCTTCTGGAGCGGGACGCCCATCTCCGCGGCGAGCCGCCCCGCCTCGGCGGCGAGGTCCTCCTCGGTCACCTGCACCCCCTCGGCGGTGGCGATCGCGTCGAGGAGGATCCCCCCGCGCACCTGCAGGAGCGCCTGCTCGCGCAGGTCGGCCCGCAGCCGGGCGACGTCGAGCTCCAGCTGGGCGAGGTCGACCCCCATCCGGGCGAACCGCTCGGCGGTCCCCTCGAGCATCGTGTCGATGGCCCGCTCCACCAGCGAGGGGGGCACCTCGAACTCGTTCCGGGCGAGCGCCGCCTTCACCAGGGCGTCGCGGAACTCCCCCTCGGCCCGGCGCGCCTCCCGCTTCTCGAGATCGGCGCGGAGCCGGGCGCGCAGCGCCTCGAGCGTCTCCACCCCGTCGACCCCCACCCGCGCCGCGAAGGCGTCGTCGAGCTCCGGCGACCGCTTCGCCTTGAGGGCGCGGAGGGTCACCTTGACGTGGGCGGTCCGGCCGCGGAGCGCCGGGTTGCGGTGCTCCGCCGGGAACGGCTCGTCGAACTCGGCCGACTCGCCGATGCGGCGGCCGGCCAGGACCGGGAGGTGGCCGTCCTCGACGCTCCCGGCCGAGACCCGGACCGTGACCCCCTCGGCGGTCGAGCCCTCGAAGGGCGCGCCGTCGATCGTCCCGACGTGATCGACGACCGCCCAGTCCCCCTCCTCGGCGACCTCGCGCCCCTCGACCGGCTCGAGCTGGGCGTGGGCCTCCTGGAGGCGGAGCAGCTCGGCGGCGACCAGCTCGTCGGTGACGGTCGCCGCCGGCCGGGTGACCGCCAGCCCGCGCCACTCCTTCGGCTCGATCCGCGGGCGGACCTCGACGCGGGCGGAGAAGCGGAGCGGGACCCCGGCGGCGATGGCGCCCTCGATGGAGACCTGCGGCGGCGCGACCGGCTCGATCCCCTCCGCGGTCGCCGCCTCGGTGAAGCTCGACTGGACGACCTTCTCCACCACCTCCCCCTCGACCTCGGCGCGGTAGGTCCGCTCGAGGACGTGGCGGGGGACGTGGCCGGGCCGGAAGCCCCGGAGGGTCACCCGGCGACCGAGCGCCGTGTACGCGCGATCGAGCTCCGCGGCGACCCGCTCCGGCTCGACCTCGATGGAGAGCTTGCGCTCGATGGGGGAGGTGGTCTCGACGGTGGTCTTCATTCGCTTCTTTCGAGTGCGGGAAAGCGGCTAGAGGTACGTTCGGCGCCCGTCCGGGTCAAGCGGAAATGGGCGGGGAGGGGGTCGAACCCTCACGCCTCGCGGCACGGGATCCTAAGTCCCGCGCGTCTGCCAGTTCCGCCACCCGCCCGGTGGGGCCCTGTGTACCACACGCACGGAGGGGACGGCGCCCGGGCGGGGATGGTACAGAGGACGGCCGATGCCGACGACCCACGACCACCCCGCCGACGCCCCCTGCCCGGCCACCTGCCCCGGCTGGTCCGAGGGGGCGCTCGAGCTGCTCGCCCTCCAGCGCCGGACCGCCGAGATGCTCGAGGCCTGCCGGAGCGCCGCGCGCGTGGAGTGCGTGATCGCGGCGCCGGCGACCCCGGGCGCGGAGCTCCCGGAGTTCCTGCAGGACGAGCCCCTGGTCCGGCTCAACCTGGTGGTCGGCCGGGACACCCCGGAGCTCATGATGGACGAGTGGGGGCTCCGCTGCACCCTCACGTTCCGGGGCCGGCGCCACGACTGCGCGGTCCCGTGGAGCGCGGTGGTGGGCGGGATCCTGGTGGCCCCCCCGCGCCCCCGGCGCCGCTTCGGCGTCATCGAGGGCGGGAAGAAGGACTGAGGGGGCCGGCCGCCGAGGCCCGGGCGGAGGCCGCCGGGGCCCCGAAAAGCGAGACGGCGGGGCCGCGCTGGCCCCGCCGTCCCTGTGAGCGCGGAAGGAATCGAACCTTCAACCTATGGATTAAGAGTCCATTGCTCTGCCAGTTGAGCTACGCGCCCGGCTGAGACGTTCCGCTCGGGGTGGCCGAGGGTGCGCCGATCTACCAGCGCCCACCCGGGCTGTCAACGACCGCGCCTCGCCCGGCCGCGTCCTGGCGGCGCGGCCCGCACCGGCGCGCGAGCTGGCGCGCCCGGAGGGAGTCGAACCCCCGACCCGCGGCTTAGAAGGCCGCTGCTCTATCCAGCTGAGCTACGGGCGCTGAAGATACCCTCCGCGTCAGCCCGCGGCGCCGAAACGCCTCATGCCCGCCCCGCACCTCCAGGCTGCACACCACCATCATGTCAAAGAGTCGGGGCGGCGGGATTCGGACCCGCGACCTCCTGCGCCCAAGGCAGGCGCGCTACCAGGCTGCGCTACGCCCC
>JAJYHA010000367.1 GCA_021784995.1 Myxococcales bacterium | reverse complement strand
CGGCGGCCCATGGTGGCGGAATGTAGCGCGCCGGCGACGAAGGCGCTGCCGCGCGGCGCGCGGCGCGCTAGATTGCGCCGCCGTGGCCGAGCCGGTCGTCGCCGTCCGCCGCTTGAGGAAGCGCTTCGGGACCTTCGAGGCGCTGGCGGGCGTGGATCTCGACGTCCAGCCGGGCGAGATCTTCGCGCTCCTGGGCCCGAACGGCGCGGGCAAGACCACCCTCATCTCGATCGTCGCCGGCCTGCTGCGCGCGACGGAGGGCACGGTGCGGGTGCTCGGGCGCGACGTGGTGGCGGAGTACCACTTCACGCGCCGCGTCCTCGGCGTCGTTCCCCAGGAGATCAACTTCGACCCCTTCTTCACGGTCGAGGAGTCGCTCCGGATCCAGGCCGGCTACTTCGGGGTGCGCCTGGGGGAGGACCGGCTCCTCGAGATCCTCACCGCGCTCGACCTCCTGGGGAAGCGCGGCGCGAACACCCGCTCGCTCTCGGGCGGCATGAAGCGCCGGCTCCTCATCGGCAAGGCGCTGGTGCACGACCCGCGGGTGCTCTTCCTCGACGAGCCCACGGCGGGAGTGGACGTGGAGCTGCGGCAGGCGCTCTGGTCCTACGTGCGGAGGCTGCGCGAGCGCGGCACCACCATCGTCCTCACCACGCACTACCTGGAGGAGGCCGAGGAGCTCGCCGACCGGGTGGGCGTGATCGACCGCGGACGGCTCCTCCTGGTGGAGGAGAAGCGCGCCCTGCTGCGCCGGCACGCCGGGAAGACGCTGCGGGCGACGCTGGGCTCGCCGCTGGCCGCCCTCCCGCCGGCGCTGGCGGCGCTGGGCGCCACGCTGGAGGACGGAGGTCGGACGGTGGCGGTGGCGGTCGAGCCGGGCGCCTCCTTCGGCCCCGCGCTGTCGGCCTTCGCCGGGGCGGGGCTCTCGGTGCAGGACGTGGAGACGACGCGCATGCGGCTGGAGGAGGTCTTCGTGCGGCTGCTGCGGGGAACGCCGCCGGCGGGGAGGAGCGCGACGGGGGAGGCGCCGTGATGGGCCTCGGGCTCCGCACGCTGCTGGTGAAGGAGATCCGGCGCTTCCTGCGCGTGCCGGGCCAGACGTTGCTCTCCCCCCTCATCACCACCACCCTCTACTTCGTCGTGTTCGGCTTCTCCCTGGGGAGCCGGCTGCGCGAGGTGGAGGGGGTGCCCTACGCCCGGTACATCGTGCCGGGCCTGGTCACGCTCGGCGTGGTCTCGAACGCCTTCCTCAACACCGCCTCCTCGCTCTTCGTGATGAAGCTGCAGGGCACCATCGTCGACATCCTCGTCTCGCCGCTCACCCACGGCGAGATCCTGACCGGGTTCGTCGGCGCGGCGGTCGTGCGCGGCGTGGCGGTCGGCGCCGTCATGTGGACGGTGGCGGCCGCGTTCAGCGGGTTCTCGGTGGCGCACCCCCTCTTCGCGGCGCTGATGCTGCTGCTGGTGGCGGTGGCCTTCGCGGCGCTCGGGTTCGCGACCGCGGTGTGGGCGAGCACCTTCGAGCAGGTGAACTTCTTCCCCACCTTCGTCATCACGCCGCTGACGTTCCTGGGCGGCGTCTTCTACTCCGCCCGGGCCCTGCCTCCGGGGCTGCGCCAGTTCACGCTCGTCAACCCCGTCTTCTACCTGGTGGACGGCGTGCGATACGGGATGCTGGGGCTCTCGGACGGGCGCCCCGCGGCTGGCCTCGCCATCGCCCTGGTGCTCTGCGTCGGATCCCTGGGGAGCGCGTACGCCATGCTCCGGAACGGCTACAAGCTGCGCGGGTAGGTGCGCCGGACGGGCGGAGCACTCCCCTGCGGCATACTGCCGCAGGAGGGCTCCGGAGTAGCCGAGCGGAGAGGCGGCGCGTGGTCGGGGGCGCCCCGGGCTGGATTGATTCCATTCCCTCGTTGGTTGTGGTACGCCCCCCGCGGTTCCAGAGCGGGTCCGTCCACTTCGGAGGTTCGTGTCCATGCGCCGCACGTTCGTCGTCGCCCTCGTCACCCTGACCGCCGTAGCCTGCAAGAAGCCCGAGGCCCCCAGGCCGACCACGGTCGCCCAGCCAGCCAGCGCCCCCGGCGCCACCCAGGTCCTTCGCGGCAAGGTGGTCGAGAAGATCGACGTCTCCCAGTACAGCTACCTCAAGCTCGCCACGGCGACGGGCGACATCTGGGCCGCCGTCCAGCGCACGGACAGGAAGGTGGGAGACGAGGTGGGAGTCGCGAACGCCTTCCCGATGCAGGGGTTCGAGTCGAAGGAGCTGAACCGGAAGTTCGACGTCGTCTACTTCGGGTCGCTGGCGGGCGGGCCCGGTGCCGAGACGGGTGCTGCACCGCCGGCGGCGGGTGCGATGGGCGGTGCGATGGGCGGCTCCCCGATGGGCGGCTCCCCGATGGGCGGCGCGATGGGCGCCCCGAGCACCGCCGACATGGCCGCCCAGCACCAGATGGTTGCCACCGGCGGTCCCGAGGTGAAGGTGCAGAAGGTCGCCCGCGCCGGCGGCGCCGAGGGCCGCACGGTCGCGGAGGTCTGGGCGCAGCGCGCGAAGCTGCAGGGGAAGCCGGTGGCGATCCGGGGGCAGGTCGTGAAGTTCACGCCGGTGATGGGGAAGAACTTCGTTCACCTGCGCGACGGCTCCGGGTCGCCGGAGAAGAAGGACAACGACGTCACGGTCACCACCAGCGACGGCGCGGCCGTGGGCGACGTCGTCACGGCCAAGGGCACCGTGGTCGTGGACAAGGACTTCGGCGCCGGCTACGCCTACCCGGTCCTCATCGAGGACGCCAGGGTCACGAAGTAGCCTCGACCGCCCGCCGGGTCCCCGGGCTCGCCGCGCTCACGTCGCGCGCCGGGCCGGGCCGGCCGCGCCGTGCCCCACCGTCCCCGCAACCTCGACCTCTTCGGCGCGGGTGCCGCCAGCGGCCGCCCCGCGGTGGCGGGCGAGGTCGCGCGCCTCTCTTCGTGGTGGGCCTCCGGGGACCCGTGCGACCCCGCGCGGCGTCGGGCCTGCGAGGAGCGGCTCGAGGCGCTCCGCGCGCTCTGGCGCCGCGATCGGCGCCTCTTCCGGCCCGAGGACCTGGCCGCGCTGCAGGCGCTGGCGCGTGCGCTCGCGGGGCCGCAGCGGGAGGAGAGGCCGGAGCCGTCGACGTCGCCGCGCGCGCTCCTGCGGGCCGTCTTCGGGCACGAGGCCTTCCGGCCCGGCCAGCAGGCCATCATCGAGGCCGTGCTCGCCGGGCGGGACTGCGTGGGGGTCATGCCGACCGGCGGCGGCAAGTCGCTGACCTACCAGATCCCGGCCCGGATCCTGGGCGGCACGACCCTCGTCGTTTCGCCGCTCATCGCCCTCATGAAGGATCAGGTGGACGCGATGGAGCGGATCGGGATCCGCGCCACGTTCCTCAACTCGAGCCTCGATCCGGAGGAGCGTCGCGCCCGAGTGCGGCGCGCCCGCCGGGGGGAGTACGAGCTCGTCTACGCGGCGCCGGAGGGGCTCGAGGCGTCCGTGGGCGCCGCCCTCGCCGCGGTGAAGCTCTCCGCCCTGGCCGTGGACGAGGCGCACTGCATCAGCCACTGGGGTCACGACTTCCGGCCGGCCTACCGCAACCTGCGCGGGCTGAAGGCGCGGTTCGGAGGCATCCCGGTGCTGGCGCTGACCGCGACCGCCACCGCGGAGGTGACGCGGGACATCGTCGAGCAGCTGGGGATGTCCGATCCCCTCGTCGTGCGGGGGACGTTCTTCCGGCCGAACCTCAGGCTCCACGCCTTCCGCAAGGGGGCCGGCGGGCCCGGCCGCGGCCACGGGTTGCGCGTCCGCGAGGCGCTGCTCCGGCTGGTCCGCGCGCGCCGTGGCGAGAGCGGGATCGTCTACTGCCTGTCGCGCCGGGCGGTGGACGCGACGGCCCGGGCGCTGCGGGAGCACGGCGTGAGGGCCCGCGCCTACCACGCCGGGCTGGAGCCCGCGGAGCGGAGCCGCGCGCAGGACGCATTCCAGTCGGGCGCCGCCGAGGTCGTGGTGGCCACGGTGGCGTTCGGCATGGGCATCGACAAGCCCGACATCCGGTACGTGCTGCACCGTGACATGCCCCGCTCCATCGAGGGCTACTACCAGGAGGTCGGCCGCGCGGGGCGGGACGGGGCGCCCGCCGACTGCGTCCTCTTCTACTCCTGGGCGGACGTACTCGGGTGGGACCGGCTGGCCGACCCCGACGCCGGCGCCGGCGTGGCCGAGCTGCAGCGGCGCCAGGCGCGCGAGATGTTCCGGCTGGCGGAGGAGGCCGCCTGCAGGCACCAGGCGCTGGTGCGCCACTTCGGCGAGGGGATCGCCCCCTGCGGCGAGAGCTGCGATCTCTGTACGGGCACGGACCTCTTCTCCGGGTCGGCCCCCGCGCACCGGCACGCGACCCGACCGGGGCGCCCCAGGCGCCGGCGACGCACGGCCGATCGGTGAGGCGGTGGACGCCTCCCGCAGACCCATCCGAAATGCGTGAAATCGTCCAGGCGGGCGTTACATAGCGCGTGTATCTGGACCATTCTAGTCTAGATACGCTATTCAAGGGCTCCCGGTGGAGACGCGATGCTCAGGATGAGCAAGCTGACCGACTACGCGCTGGTCCTGCTGACCCACATGGCGCAGGGCGGTCAGACGACCGTGACGACGGCCCAGGAGCTGTGCGTCCGTTCTGGCGTCCCGTGGCCGACGGTCTCCAAGATCCTGAAGGAACTGTCGAAAGCGGGTATCGTCCTCTCGCACCGCGGACGGCGGGGCGGCTACACGCTCGCCCGGCCCGCCGCGGAGATCTCGGTCGCCGCCGTCGTCGAGGCGCTGGAGGGCCCGGTCGCCCTCACCGAGTGCAGCGACACCTCCGGCGGCTGCTCTCTCGAGGCGGTGTGCGTGGCCAAGGACCACTGGGGTCCGATCAGCCGCGCCATCCATCGCACCCTGCAGCGCCTCCCCCTCTCCGCGCTCGGTCCGCGCCGCGTCTCCGCGCGCGCCGCCGCGCGCACCGGACCGCCGCCCGTCCGGATCGGCAACCCGCAGCGCGCGCCGGACGCCGCCCCGCCCCGTCCGGCGCCGGCCCAGGTGAACCCATGACGCCCCAGGACTCCACCCTCCGCGAGCTGACCGAGGGGAAGTACAAGTACGGCTTCGTCACCGAGATCGAGGCCGATCAGGTGCCGAAGGGCCTCTCCGAGGAGATCGTCCGCACCATCTCGCGGAAGAAGGGCGAGCCGGAGTGGATGCTGGAGTGGCGGCTCGGGGCCTACCGCCACTGGCTGGCCATGGAGGAGCCGCGCTGGGCGAACGTCAGGTTCCCGCCGGTCGACTACCAGGACATCGTCTACTACTCGGCGCCCAAGCCGAAGAAGAAGCTCGGCTCGATGGACGAGGTCGATCCGGAGCTGCGGAAGGCATTCGAGAGGCTCGGCATCCCGCTCGCGGAGCAGCAGCGGCTGGCCAACGTGGCGGTGGACGCGGTCTTCGACTCGGTCTCCGTGGCGACCACCTTCAAGGACAAGCTGGCCGAGAAGGGCGTGATCTTCTGCTCCTTCTCGGAGGCGGTGAGGAGCCACCCCGACCTGGTCCGCGCGTACCTCGGCTCGGTGGTGCCCACCACCGACAACTTCTACGCCGCGCTCAACTCGGCCGTCTTCTCCGACGGGAGCTTCGCCTACATCCCGAAGGGCGTCCGCTGCCCCATGGAGCTCTCCACCTACTTCCGCATCAACGCGTCGGACACCGGTCAGTTCGAGCGCACGCTCATCGTCGCCGACGAGGGCGCCCACGTGTCCTACCTCGAGGGCTGCACCGCTCCGGTGCGCGACGAGAACCAGCTCCACGCGGCGGTGGTCGAGCTGGTGGCGCTCCCGGGCGCGCACGTCAAGTACTCGACGGTCCAGAACTGGTACCCGGGCGACGCCGAGGGCCGGGGCGGCATCTACAACTTCGTCACCAAGCGCGGCAAGGCGATGGAGCGCGCCACCATCAGCTGGACCCAGGTCGAGACCGGCTCCGCCATCACGTGGAAGTACCCCTCCTGCATCCTGCTGGGCGACGACAGCGTGGGGGAGTTCCACTCGGTCGCGCTGACGAACCACCGTCAGCAGGCCGACACCGGCACCAAGATGATCCACGTCGGCAAGCGGACGTGCTCCGCCATCATCTCCAAGGGCATCGGCGCCGGGCGCGGGCAGAACACCTACCGCGGGCAGGTGAAGGTGCTGAAGGGCGCCGACGGCGCGCGCAACTACTCGCAATGCGACTCGCTGCTGATCGGGGATCGCTGCGGCGCCCACACGTTCCCCACCATCGAGGTGAGGAACCCGACGGCGCAGGTGGAGCACGAGGCGACGACGTCGAAGATCGGCGAGGACCAGCTCTTCTACTGCCGCCAGCGCGGCATCCCGGAGGAGGACGCCGTCTCGATGATCGTCAACGGCTTCGCGCGCCAGGTGCTGAAGGAGCTGCCGATGGAGTTCGCGGTGGAGGCCCAGAAGCTGCTGGGCATGAGCCTGGAAGGAACGGTGGGATGAGCGACACGGACGGGAGCTGCCTGCTGCGCATCGAGGGCCTCCGGGCCCGGGTCGCGGAGCGCGACATCCTGCACGGGCTCGACCTGTGCGTCCGCGCCGGCGAGGTGCACGCCATCATGGGGCCCAACGGCTCCGGGAAGAGCACGCTGGCGAGCGTGCTGGCCGGGCGCGACACCTACGCGGTGACGGGCGGGACGGTCGCCTTCGACGGGGAGGACCTGCTGGCGCTCCCGCCCGAGCGGCGAGCGGCCCTGGGGATCTTTCTCGCCTTCCAGTACCCGGTGGAGATCCCGGGCGTGGCCAACATGTACTTCCTGCGCACCGCGCTCAACGCGATCCG